>JBMCPG010000204.1:0-4318 GCA_048626035.1 Cyclonatronaceae bacterium | reverse complement strand
CGTAATCGTGATGCCGGATGAAATTGCCGAAGGTGAGCGCCTGTCCGGTTTCGCTTTCGAAGGTTTGAATGCGTTCAGGTACCTGCACGGCCAGGTTCTTTAAGTTTTCCCGGATGTTTTCCAGCACGTGCTGCCGGGAGAGCCGGTCGAGGTGGATGGCGCAGCCGGCGGGCAGATGGGGAAGATGGCGGCGTGTTCATAATTCAGGGCGCTGGAAAAATGATGAAGGTAGAGATAGTAAAGGCCATAAACGGCGTTAAGCAATGCTATAAAAAACCGCTTTTTTAAAAAGCAAACAAGCAAAATTGTTTCGCTTCCGCCGTACGACGTATTTTTTTATCCGGAAGATTTTTTTTCTTCATCTTTGTTGCGCCGCGCCAATAGGATAGCCGCTAAAAACAAGGCCGTGCCTCCAACCGGGCTGTAGGTCATGAGCAGGAGCTGCGTGAATTCCGTCATTCCGGCTTTGAACAACGCCCCGATAATCGCCGCCGCCGGAATGCCCATACCCCAAACCGGATCGGAGTTCATTTTTTGGGGATATCCGGTAATAAAGCCGAGCAGCATCGCCAGTACGCACGACAGCGCGAAGAGGGCCATCACCGAAAAAAACAGGCCCGGCAGCCCCTCAGTGAGCAATAAAGGATTTACAAAGGCAAACACCCAGGCCGAAAGGCCCACGCCCATCAAAAATAGCGGTAATCCCGATTTGTGTATAGCTTCCAGCATGCAGATTCAGGTTTAAACATAAAACAGCGTTCTCTTATAGTTCGCATAAAATAAAAAATAAACCAACAGCATCCCCGTGTTGTGCCGATCTTCGCTTGCTCATTTCCTTGGTAATTGCGAATATGTAAGCGATTACATCATGCCGTAAAACACTTTTGCGGCCGGTTTTTATTTATTTAATTTTATCTTGCTTATGCTTTTTTCTACCCCCCGGAGTTCCCGCTCTCAGACGCCCTTTTTTACGCTTATCTCAGCCTTGATACTGCTTTTTTCGACCTCGGCCTGTGCCTCTTCACCCATTCCGGCATCAAGTTCTCAGCCTGCTGCGCAAACGACCCATGATGCGGTGCTGGCCTCCCCGGCGAACGTGCATCAGCTTCATTTTTTTCTGGATGAGGCCTCCGGCGCCCCGTATTATCGCCTGCAGCGCTTCGGCCGCGATGTGGTGCAGCCGTCGCGGCTTGGCTTTGAATTACAAGAACAGCCGGATTTGACCGATGGCTTCCGCATCACCAATATAGATTCTTCTTCTTTTGATGAAACCTGGAGGCAGGTCTGGGGCGAAAAGGCCGAAATCCGCAATCATTATAACGAGCTGCGCATCACGCTTGAGGAAACCGCAGAAGCCGGCCGGGAGCTCATCCTTGTGTTTCGTTTGTATGATGATGGCCTCGGGTTTCGCTATGAGTTTCCCGAGCAGCCCGGGCTGGGCCGCTTTAATATCATGAATGAGCTGACCGAGTTTAAGCTTGCCGGCAACCACACAAGCTGGTCGATTGATGCGTATCAGTGGAATCGGTTTGAGTATTATTATGAGGAAAAGAAGGTGGCTGAAATCGATACCGTGCACACCCCGCTCACCATGCGCAGCGATGACGGCCTGTACCTGAGTGTGCACGAAGCCGCGCTGGTCGATTATTCCACCATGACCCTGGAAAACACCGGCAATCATAATTTGAAAGCCAACCTCATGCCCTGGGCCGACGGCGTGCTGGTAAAGGCTGAAGCGCCTTTTGTAACGCCCTGGCGCACGATTCAGACCGCCGATACGCCCGGCGGCCTGGCTGAATCCTACCTTATTCTGAACCTCAACGAACCCAGCAAAATTGAGGATACTTCCTGGATTGAACCCGCCAAATATGTGGGCATCTGGTGGGAAATGCATCTGGATAAGTCCACCTGGGGCAGCGGCCCGAAGCACGGGGCGACTACCGAAAACGCTAAACGCTATATCGATTTTGCCGCCGAGCACGGCTTCGATCATGTGCTGGTAGAAGGCTGGAACGTCGGCTGGGATGAAAACTGGTTTGAGAGCGGGGCGGTTTTCAGCTTCACAGAGCCGTTTCCCGATTTTGATTTACGTGGCGTGGCCGAATATGCCCGGGAACGCGGCGTGCGGCTGATGGGCCATCATGAAACTTCGGCCAGCATCATCAGTTATGAAGAACAGATGGAAGAGGCCTTTGCATTATATGAAGAGCTGGGCGTTCGGGCGGTCAAAATGGGCTACGTCGGGCACATGCGCGAGATTTTCTGGCTGGATGAAAACGGCGAGAAACAATATGAGTGGCATCATGGCCAGCACATGGTGCGGCATCATCAGCGGGTAACGGAGCTGGCGGCGCGGCACCGCATCAGCCTGAACGTGCACGAGGGCGTTAAGGATACCGGCCTGCGGCGCACCTGGCCCAACCTGATGACCCGCGAAGTGGCCATCGGGCAGGAGTACAACGCCTGGGGCGAGGCCGGTGGCAATCCGCCCGAGCATACGGTGCTGATGCCCTTCACCCGGAATCTTGGCGCGGCCTTCGACTACACGCCCGGCGTACTCGACCTCAGCTTTGATGAATACAGACCCGACAACCGCGTCAAATCTACGCAAGCCAAGGAGCTGGCGCTATATGTAGTTATTTACAGCCCGCTGCACATGGCCGCCGATTTGCCCGAGCATTATGAAGAACATCTGGATGCGTTTCAATTCATCAAAGACGTGCCCGTAGATTGGGAAGATACGCGCGTGCTGAACGCCAGCATCGGAAATTATGTAACCATTGCACGCAAAGGCCGCCGCAGCGACGAATGGTTTTTGGGCAGCATCACCGATGAGCAGGGCCGTCTGCTTGAAATCCCGCTGCACTTTCTGGATGAAGGGCAAGCTTACGTGGCCGAAATCTACCGCGACGGCCGCGATGCCGACTGGGAAACGGCCCCCTACAATCTCGTAATCGAGCAGAAGCTGGTGGAAAGCAGCGATATCATGCCCTTGCGGCTGGCCGCCGGCGGAGGCGCGGCCATTCGTTTCCGCCCCGCTACCGGCGAAGACCTCGAAACCCTTGGCCGCCGATGAGCACTTAAGCCGGATTGAACTAATTAAACAAGCCGGGCTGAAGCAGGCCTGCCCCGCAGAATTAATTTTGTATATTATAAGCAGCGTCGTAGCCGAATACGGCGCTGTTTTTTTATTCTTATAATCAAATACCGGAAAGAGTATGCTTAAATCCTTGCTCATTATCATTTTCGGAAGCTGGCTGCTGGGGCTGTTTCTGCCTTGGTGGGCGCTCATCATTCCGTGCCTGCTGGCCGGTTTTTTATTCCCCGACAAGGCATATAAAGCCTTCACGGCCGGGCTTGGCGGGGTCGGCAGCCTATGGCTAATACTCGCTTTCTGGGCCGATGTGCAGAATGATGGCATCATGAGCGCACAAATGGCCGGGGTAATGCAGCTCTCCGAACTATGGCTCTACCTCATTACCGGAGCTATTGGCGGGGGTACCGGCGGGCTGGCGTGTTTAAGCGGCTTTTTCCTCTCGCGCTTGCGCAGGTAAACAGGCAGATATTCAGCGTAGTTTTTTCTATTTTATTTGTTTGCAAAGTTTTAGATCGCTTACGCACAAATTTTCACGCATATATTATTTATCCAATTATGAGCCAAAATGTAGTTTTGCTTAGAGGAGACGGCATCGGGCCGGAAATCACATCATCAGTTGTTCGTATTTTTGAAGAAGCCGGGGTTGATATTAACTGGATAGACGGGGCCGCAGGCATGAAGCCGTTTGAAGAACAAGGTGTGGCCCTGCCCGAAGAAACCGTGGAACTTATCCGCACGCACAAAATTGCCCTCAAAGGCCCGCTTACCACGCCGGTAGGGAAGGGCTTTCGCTCGGCTAATGTAACGCTGCGGCAGGTGCTCGATCTTTATGCCAATGTGCGGCCCGTGCAAACCCTTCCGGGCGTAAACAGCCCCTATCCTGATGTAAATCTGGTTACGTTTCGTGAGAATACCCAGGGCCTGTATATCGGCAACGAGCGCGTGCTCGATGAGGTCGGCGATCATGTGGAGCTCATCGGCCTTATTACCCGGAAAGCCAGCGAAAATATCGTGCGCGCCGCCTTTGAATATGCCCGGGCCAACGGCTATAAAAGCGTAACGCTGGGACACAAAGCCAATATTTTGAAGGAATCAACGGGTTTGTTTCTGCGGGTTGGAAATGAAGTCGCCGCCGATTTTCCGGAAATCAAGTTCCGCGATATGATTATTGATAATATGGCCATGCAAATGGTGATGCGTCCCCAGCAGTTTGATGTGGTG
>JBMCPG010000203.1:0-4318 GCA_048626035.1 Cyclonatronaceae bacterium | reverse complement strand
GAGAAGGCATAAGCGACATCAGAGCGCTATGCGTCGCGGCCGTTCAGGCGTTCATATACCTTGTAAAGCGCTTGCGTGCCAAAGTCTTCCAGTCCCTGTGCCATCGCCGCCTGATAAAACTGCTGGGCTGTCGCCAGACCCGGCAGCGCCAGCTTCATGCGGCGGGCTTCCTCCATGGCGATACCTAAATCTTTGACAAAATGCTTGATGAAAAAGCCGGGATTATAATCGGCTTCCGCGATTTTTGGCCCCAAATTATTGACGGCCCAGTTGGCCGCGGCGCCTTTGCCCACGACAGAAATCACCTGTTCGAGATCCAGCCCGGCTGAGGCGGCATACAGCAGCGATTCCACGGTTCCGATCATGCCGGAGGCCACCAAAATCTGATTCACCATTTTGGTATGTTGTCCCGCCCCGGCCGATCCGAGCAATTCAATATTTTTGCCCATGCGCTCGAACAGCGGCAGGACTTCATCATAAGCAGCTTTATCACCGCCGGCCATGATGGCCAGCGTGCCCGCTTTGGCACCTGAATCGCCGCCGGAAACGGGCGCGTCGAGCGCTTTAACGCCTTTTTTTGCGGCGGCATCGGCAATGGTAACGGCCAGCGCGGGGCGGGAGGTCGTCATATCTACCAAAATGCCGCCTTCTGCAAGACCCGAAAGCGCGCCGTTTTCGCCCAGCAGCACCGCCTCTACATCCTCCGGATACCCGACGATACTAAAGACGATATCACTGGCTTCAGCTACTGCGCGGGGCGTGTCGCGCCAGGCGGCTCCGGCGCTCAGGAGGGTTTCGGCCCTGGCTTTGGTGCGGGTCGTAACGCTAAGTTCGTAGCCGGCCCCGAGCAGATGCCCGGCCATGGGCGCGCCCATAATGCCGGTTCCTATCCATCCAATGCGCTTCATAAATATGCTTTTATTCCTTTAATGATGCCTGTTTATGGGTCAAAAAAGCTTCTTTGCCTGCACGCGGCTGCTTAGCTGTTTTCCGGAATGATGCGCACGATGCCGTTATCGGTTTCTGTAGATACATAAAGGTAGCCATCCGGCCCCTGCTTGATGTCGCGCACGCGGCCAATGCCTTCAAATAAGATTTCGTCGCCGACTACGGTATTATCTTCAACTATAGCGCGCACGATGTAGCCGTAGCGCAGCGAGCCGACCAGGATATCGCCCTGCCACTCGGGATAGCGGTCGCTGGTGACGAAAACCATGCCCGATGGCGCAATGGCAGGATCCCAGTACCATTCGGGCTGCTCCATGCCGGCGCGGACGGTATCTTCGGCGAACTCGGTGCCATCATAATTTACGCCATAACTGATAACCGGCCAGCCGTAATTTTTGCCTGCCCGAATAATATTGATTTCGTCGCCGCCTTTCGGGCCATGCTCGTGCTCCCAGAGCTCGCCGGTTTCGGGGTGCAGCGCCATGCCCTGCGGATTGCGGATGCCGTAGGCAAAGGCGGCATCAACGCCTTCCTTGCCCACAAAGGGGTTGTCTTCGGGAATCCGGCCGTCGTCGTGCAGACGGTAAATTTTGCCGCCGTCTATGGTGATGTCCTGCGGGAGCGTATCCCGGTCGCCCCGGTCGCCAATGCCAAAATACACGTGCCCCTCATTATCAAACACGATGCGGCTGCCAAAATGAAACGGCCGCTGGGTATTTGGCTCGGCTTTGTAAAGCACTTCTTTATCTACCAGGCGCGTGCGGTCGTCGTTCAGCCGGGCGCGCATCAGCGCGGTGTTGGAGCCGCCGCCGCCCTCGGTGCTCGAATAGGTGAGGTAGATCCAGCCGTTGGTTGCGTAATCGGGGTGCGTCATAATATCGAGCAGCCCGCCCTGATTCTCATCAAAAACTTCCGGCACGCCTTCGATAGCTTGCAGGCTCCCGTCGGCTTCATCTAATAAATGAAGGCTTCCCCTTCGCTCAGAAACCAGCATGCTGCCATCGTCCAGCCAGGTCATGCCCCAGGGCACGTCTATGGCGTTGGTAACGGTTTCGTAGGTATAGGAATTGGCCGCGCCGGAAGGGCTGTCCGGCGCGTTTGTTTCATCATTTCCGTTCACACAGTTGGTAGCAAAAAGCAGTAGCAGGGAAAAAAGGGCCAGAAATTTCATAAGCTTGAATTGTGATGAAAATTAGATAAGGCTATTAAATAAAGAATATTTTTTGAATAAACGATACTATGTTTGTTAAAATTCAGTCTTTTGCAGTTGTATAGAATGACAGGCGTTGATGGAGTGAAGGGGAGAGTCGGAGAAGTTCTGCTTCTGCTCGGGCCGTTCTAAAATTCCCGAACCTGAGCTCCGGAGGGGCGGCATGTTTGTAGCCACTTATCGCGGCAAATGTATCATGTTATTCCCCGAAATATTCTCTTAGCTGCTCCAGCACGTAGGCGAAGTCTTGGGGCAGGTCGGATTCAAAACGTACGTTTTCGCCGCTCGACGGGTGCGCGAAGCCGAGGGTTTTGGCATGCAGACACTGCCGGCCGAGGCGCTTCATCATTTTGCTAAAAAGCTGTTTGCGAAAGCCGGTATTGTCGCCGTAGCGCACGGAAGTACCGCCATAGGTTTCATCGCCCAATACCGGATAGCCGGCCTGCGAAAAATGCACGCGTATCTGATGCGTGCGCCCGGTTTCGAGCCGGACTTCCACCAAACTCAGATAATCAAAATATTCCAGCACGCGGTAATGGGTGATGGCTTCTTTGCCTTTATCCGGCTCCAGCACGGCCATCACTTTCCGGTCGCGCGGGCTGCGGCCGATGTTGCCGTCGAAACGCCCTTCCTCGGGCGGCCTTCCCCACACGACGGCCCAATAGCTGCGCTGTATGCTGTGATCATAAAACTGTGCCGAAAGCTGCCGGTGCGCTTCATCGGTTTTGGCCACCACCAGCAGCCCGCTCGTGCCTTTGTCGATGCGGTGTACGATGCCCGGCCGGCCGCTTTCCCCGCCGGTTGCCGATAATTCCTGCACATGGTACAGCAGCCCGTTTACCAGCGTGCCCGTCCAGTTGCCGTAGGCCGGGTGCACGACCATGCCGGCCGGTTTATTGACCAGCAGCAACGCATCATCTTCGTAGATGATATCCAGATCCAGCGGCTCGGGCGCTAAATCCGGGATTTTAGGCTTCATCATTTCGGCGTAAATCTCGTCGCCGGGCTGCACCAGATACGAAGCCTTGACGGGTTTTCCGTTCACCAGCACCAGGCCTTCTTTAACGGCTTTTTGCACTTTGTTGCGGCTGGCGTTCTGCACCGCATCGGTGAGGTAGCGGTCAATCCGGATATCGGTATGATGGCCCGGCGCCACGACCAGCTTTACCGGCTTGACTTCCTTTTCGTAGCCGGAATCCGACAACGACGGCCGGAGCGCGTCGTCGTCGTCCTCTTCGTAATCGCTATATTCGTGTTCTTTTTGCATGCTGAAAGGGCTAATGCATCATAAAAACTGGCTCAGGCGGAGGCCTGCTCGCTGCGGTAGGTGAGGGTCATGGCTTCATCAATCGTGCTCACGGCGCGGATTTCCAGGCCACGGCGCACTTTTTCGGGGATTTCAACCAGTTCGGGCTCGTTGTCTTTGGGAATCAACACCATGCTGATTTTATTGCGCTGGGCGGCCAGCAGCTTTTCGTTGAGGCCGCCGATGGGCAGCACTTCGCCGCGCAGCGTAATTTCGCCGGTCATGGCTACATCATGCCGCACTTTTTTGCCGGTGATGCGCGATAAAATGGCCAGCACCATCGCCATGCCGGCGCTTGGCCCGTCTTTGGGAATCGCGCCCTCGGGAATATGAATATGCAGCTCATGCTCCTCAAAATACTTCTCGGGAATCTCGAAACGGTCGGCGTTGGCGCGGATGTAGGTCAGGGCGGCCTGCGCCGACTCCTTCATCACATCGCCCAGCTTTCCGGTGAGGCGGAAGTTGTTTTTGCCCTTCATCACCGCCACATCAATCTGAAGGATGGCCCCGCCGGTGCTGGTCCAGGCCAGGCCGTTCACGCTGCCGGTTTTGTCCATTTTATCCAGGGCGCGGTCGCGGAATTTGGCCACGCCCAGCAGCTCCGAAACCATGTTTTCATCCACTTTGTAGAGGGGAGCTTCGCTTTTTTTCGTTTTGGTTTCGGGTGATGGCTTCCCGGCTTCATCCTCGTTCTTCCCGGCATCGCCCTTTATTTTGATGCGGGCAATTTTCCGGCATACGGCCGCAATTTGCTGTTCGAGGGCGCGAACGCCGGCTTCCATGGTATAATTACGAATAAGCTGAAGCAGGCCGGAGTCTTCGTAATAGACTTCCTCGGGCGAGAGGCCGTGGGC
>JBMCPG010000202.1:0-4319 GCA_048626035.1 Cyclonatronaceae bacterium | reverse complement strand
GAAATTTGTGGTATAAAGGCATTAAGAATAAAAACCAGCGCTGAGTATTGGATATTTCGCAGCCTTTGAGATTTCTCTATTCCGCCGGCTCCGCTTCGCTGCGCCCGCTACAGTCGAAAGGTCCGGGATAGATAGTTGTTAAAATGTACCTTAACACAAAAAAAGCCGGTCATCTCGACTAAGCGCAGGCTGGATGATGGCTATAAATTAAAAAAGCCATTCGGCGCGCATGGAGAGATCTGAATCTGGCCAGGCAACGCATATTCAGGCATTTCGCAGCCTTTTGAGATATCTCCACTCCGCTGCGCTCCGGTCGATATGACACGGGCCCCTGGAGGGCAAACGGGAGGCCCAACCATTCTTCGTGCTAATTCGGGTAATTCGCTGGACAAAAAAAATTGTGAATGTTGAATTGTGAATTATTTTTCTGACCTCTGACCTCTGACCTCTGACCTTCGATGGTTTTAACCACGATGGGTGATTTTAGTTATGAACGCTCAAATCTTCAAATTCTCAAATTTTCAAATCTTTTCTCCCTTTCTCTATCAGCGACGGAGCATTCAAGCCCCGGTGGGAAAAGTTCTCTAAATGATATTCAGTTGCATATATAACTAATTCGTCGTAATTTCAATAAATTTTGAAAAACAAAATACCTGCCCCGGATGCCCTCAAGCCATCTTTTCGGGCGTGAACATTAAAACTAATTTCTAATAAGCATATATAAATTATAATTTGTATTTTTGAATTGCGTTGGATTATGACTGATATGTACGGCCAGAGAGCCAATGCAGCATCCGCAATTATTCAGCATGGCATCACCCTGAGGCCGCCCGGCCTTCCATCTACTATTACAGCAATTATTATACGTCTTAAAAAAGGTATTTAAGATATGGAAGCACTTGAATTAGCCCGCTGGCAGTTTGGCATTACCACTGTCTATCACTTTATTTTTGTTCCCCTGACCATCGGCCTGTCTATACTGGTGGCCATCCTTCAGACCGTCTGGTACCGCACCGGCGATGAAGATTACAAGAAACTGACCAAATATTTCGGGAAGCTTTTTGTGATTGTCTTTACCCTCGGCATCGTTACCGGGATTGTGCAGGAGTTTCAGTTTGGCATGAACTGGAGCGAGTATTCGCGCTTTGTGGGCGATATTTTTGGCATTCCGCTGGCTATTGAAGCTCTGACCGCCTTTTTTGTGGAATCTACTTTTTTAGGACTCTGGCTGTTTGGCTGGAACCGTCTCAAGAAAAGCGTGCATCTGCTGTGTATCTGGCTGGTGGCCATCGCCTCAAGCCTGTCTTCGGTCTGGATTCTGATGGCTAACTCCTGGATGCAGTCTCCGGTAGGTTATCATATCGTGGATGGCCGGGCCGAACTGACCGACTTTGTGGCCATTTTGCTCAACGAGCGCATGCTCGTGCAGATGCCGCACACGATTATCGCCGGCTACGTAACCGGTGGCCTGTTTGTGCTGGGCATCAGCGCCTGGATGATGCTGCGCGGCAATCAGCCCGATATTTTTAAGAAATCGGCCCGCATCGCCCTGCTTTTTACAGCCATTACCTCGCTGCTGATCGCCACGACCGGCCACAGTCAGGCCCAGGATACCGTCAAAACACAGCCGATGAAAATGGCCGCCATGGAGGGCCTTTGGGAAACTGAAGAACCCGCCAGCTTTTCACTGTTTGCCATTATTGATCAGGAAAACGAGACCTCCCGACGCGAAATTCGCCTGCCATATATGCTTAGCGTACTGGCCCACAATAACGTAACCTCAGAAGTTAAAGGCATTAACGAGCTGCAGGCCGAGATGGAAGAAAAGCACGGGCCGGGCAATTATATCCCGCCGGTGGCGATGGTGTACTGGAGCTTTCGGGTGATGGTCGGCCTGGGCACCTTCTTTATTCTGCTGTCTTTTACCGGCCTGTTTTTATGGTGGAAAGACCGGTTGGGCGAGGCCCGATGGTTTCATAAACTGGCCCTGATTGGCTTATTTTTGCCTTTTGTAGCCAACACCGCAGGCTGGCTGGTTACCGAAATGGGGCGGCAGCCCTGGGTGGTGTACGGCCTGCTGACCACCGCCGAGGGCGTTTCGCCTTCCGTGGCGAACAGCTCCATCTGGATCAGCATGTCGGTTTTTACCGTGGTGTACGGAATCTTAGCCATCGTTGGCGTATTTCTGGTTACAAAATTTGCCCGGCCCGGCATTCCGAAAGATCAGCTCTATGAGGCCGATGAGGCTTCCGAAGATGAAAGCGCCCGACTCCGCCGCGCACAGCAGGCCGACGCCTTTGCCTACTGATTTTTTTTCCGGGGCCGGATGCCATCATCCTGCAACATCCGGCCCCTTGTTTTCTTTTTCCACCCATAGAAGTGTATGATTATGGATTTTCAACTGATTTGGTTTATTCTGATTGCCGTACTGTTTATCGGCTATTTTTTTCTGGAGGGCTTCGATTTCGGCGTGGGCATCCTCATGCCGTTTGTGAGTCGCGATGAGGTCGATCGCCGCGTGTGCATCAATACCATCGGCCCGTTCTGGGATGCCAACGAAGTCTGGCTGATTACCGCCGGCGGAGCTATGTTTGCCGCCTTTCCGCACTGGTACGCCACGCTGTTCAGCGGCTTTTACCTGCCCTTGTTGCTCATTCTTGTTGCCCTGATTCTGCGCGCGGTCGGCTTTGAGTTCCGCGCCAAAGTAGATGATCTTCGCTGGAAAAAAACGGCCGATCACTTCATTTTCTGGGGCAGCCTGATTCCCGCCTTTATCTGGGGCGTGGCGCTTACCAATATTGTGATGGGCCTGCCTATCGGCGCCGATATGAATTTCGAAGGCGGCCTTTTCGGCCTGCTCTCTCCTTACGCAGTACTTGGCGGCCTGGCCTCCACGGCCATGTTTACCCTGCACGGGGCCGTATTCCTGACGCTGCGCACCGATGGTCCGCTGATGGAGCGCGCCGATGCGGTTGCCCGCCGCCTCTGGATTCCAGCCGGGCTGCTGCTGCTGGGCTTTGCCTTTTTGGGCTATCGCTTCACCGTACTTTTTGAAGGCCTCGGCCTCGTTCCCGGCACCATGCCCGCCTTGGCGATTATCAGCTTTGTGGCCGGCTACTTCCTGCTGCGGCTCAAGCGCTACGCCTGGTCGTTTGCGGCTACCGGCGCAACGATTCTGTTCGGCACCATCGTTGCCTTCGAAGGCCTTTTTCCACGCCTGATGCCCTCAAGCCTTGATCTGGACTGGTCGCTGACGATTTACAACGCTTCCTCCAGCGAGCTCACGCTTCAGATTATGAGCGTGGTGGCGTTGCTGTTTCTGCCCATCATTCTGGGCTATCAGATTTACAGCTACTATGTGTTTCGTCAGCGCGTTACCCGCGATTCCATCCCCACAAAGTAATTCGCCCATGCGGTCCGGGGTAAAGGGTGATGGCATCCTGCCCCGAATCCCCGCCCGGCGATCATTCCACCTCCGATGAACCTTTTTCATTTATGAAAGCCGTCCATCCCGATAAAGTGGCCAAAGCCCAGAAGCGCCTGATGCGTCAGGCGGCCGCGCATCCTTGGCTGATGGCCGGCATCGCCGCGAGTGCCGTGCTCAGCGGCGGCACGATTCTGCTGCAAATGTTCAGCCTCAGCATTCTGATTGATGCGGCATATTTCGGAAGTTGGAGCGCCGATACGCATCATTTTTGGGTCGGCCTGCTGATTTCCGCCATCGCGCTGCGGGCAGCGGCGGCCTGGTCGGGCAATGCGCTCGGCCTGCGGCTGGCCATTCGCATCAAAGCCGAGTACCGCAAACAACTGCTGCGAAGGCTGCACGAACGCGGCCCGCTGTGGCTGCGCAAGCAAAAAACCGGCGATCTGATCGCTCTGCAGCAGCGCGGCATCGAAAAACTCGATGACTTTTACGGACAGTTTGTGCCCTCGGCCGTGCAAATGGCCGTTATTCCGCTCATCATTTTTGTCGTGGTGATGTATCTGGACTGGCCTACCGGGCTGGTTTTCATGATTACCGGTCCGCTGATTCCCATTTTTATGGTGCTTTTAGGCCTGCAGGCGGGAAAGAAAATCAACGAGCAGTGGAGTTCGCTGCGCCGTATGAATGCCCATTTTCTGGATACGGTGCAGGGCATGGACACCCTGAAGCTATTCGGACGCGAAGCTCATGTAGAACGCAGCATCGAAAACGTGAGCCGTTTGTTTCGCACCACCACCATGCGCGTGCTGAAAGTCGCCTTTCTCTCCGGCCTCATTCTGGAGCTGTCGGCATCGGTAAGTACGGCCGTAGTCGCCGTGGAAGTCGGCATACGCCT
>JBMCPG010000201.1:0-4332 GCA_048626035.1 Cyclonatronaceae bacterium | reverse complement strand
CCACGTTTTTAGCGGCCGTAGCCGACCTCACGCATCCGCACGAACGAGCCGAAAGCGTAGGGGTGTTCCGGCTGTGGCGCGACGGCGGCTACGCTGTTGGCGCCATTTTTTCCGGGTTTATAGCCGACGCGCTGGGACTTGCCACGGCCATCAGCGTTACGGGAATGCTCGTGCTTGCCTCAGCCCTCTGGATCATGCTCCGCATGAATCGGCTTAATGCGCCTGCTGTTTAACTTTCTGATTCTTCATCGGCTCTTCACTAAAATCGTTAGCGCTGAGGAAGTGCATAAAAAAAAAGCGCGTTCACCGGTATGATGAACGCGCTTTTAAAACCAAACGATGGGTATAGCGGTAAAACCTACATCCCGCCGAACAAACGCTCCCGGTTGTCGGTAATCTCAGCTTGTTCCTGCAGGCGGGATACGAGTTGCTGGGTAAAAACCTGTGTTTTAGCTTGCGTAAGCCGGGTGCGAATGCGCTCGCGCTCTTCTTCGTCAAGTTCGGCTACGCTGGCTTTATCGTGGCTATTTACTACAAAAAAGAACGCTGCATTATCGCCACGGAAAGGGCCTTCAAGCACGCCTTCCTGAGCGTTGAAAATAGCGCCGACCAGCCCCGGCTCGCGGCCGGCCCCGGAAATAGTATTGGAACTCATGCGCAGATTTTCGGCGGTTTGTACACTGCGCTCCGATGCTTCGGCAATAGCCTCAATAGACTCCGCCGTTGCATAGCGATCTGCAATGCGCTCAGCCATCAGGTCCCGGCGCTTTTCGCTGCGCACGGCGTTTTCCACCTGCCGGCGGACTTCATCGAGCGGGCGCACGCCTTTTTCTTTTACATCCTGCACCTGAAGAACTAAAAAGCGGTCGTCGAGCTCTATTACCTCCGAAATTTCGCCCTGCTCCATAGCTTCAAGCGCATTCATGGTAACGCGGCTCTGCCCGATGCCGGGAATAAAGGGAGTGCCTTTAGTAGCCGTGGCTTCGCGCACATCCAAGTTTTTTTCTTCTACTTCGGAATCGAAACTATCAAGCTCGGCAAACTCACGGAAATCGGCGGCTTCATCCTCGCGCTCGGTAATGGTGCGGTCGGCCGAAATGGCGCGGCTTAAGACCGCATATTTGACTTCTTCGCCGCGCTGTTCAATCTTTTTAGCGATGGCGACCTGATTTCCATCAATAAGCGGCTCGCTCACCTCGCCCTCATTCAGGTCAAAAACGACCTCGTAGGGTTCGCGCACGTCTTCGGGGCTCTTGAAGCTGCCATCAAATTCTGTAGTCGAATAATTGAGCTGCACAAAAACGGAGTCGTCGGTAGTATTGGCAAAATCCTGGCGCAAGTCGGCCAGTTCGTCTTTAGAACGCAGCGTATCTTCGGCCGTAGGGGCTTTACTGAAGCTTACGTAGCGGAATTCCCATGTTTTTTCGCGCTCATAATCCTCGGAATTCTCGCGATAATAAGCCTCAAGTTCGCTGTCGGAAATCTCAATTTCGCTATCGGAAATATTGGAATACGGAAAGCGGATAAACGAAACGGAAGCTGTAGAATTACTGCGCACATACTCCTGCTCCACTTCGCGGGTCGTAACCATTACGGCCGACTGCATGAAGCGGTTGACTTTTTGCTGCATGCGGTTCTCGCGGATTTGATCTTCAATCAGGATCCAGTCGGCGCGCATCTCGGGCTGCTCGATGAGCGAGCGCAGGGTGGCGCGGTCGATGCTGCCATCGGGGCGGCCAAAAATCTGGCGGATCACCGGATCAGGATTTTCGCCGGTAATGGCTTCAACAACTTCCCGGTCGCTCACCTGAATGCCCAGCTTTTGCATCTCGCTCTGCAGGGCCTGCTCAACGACGAGCTGATCCCAGGCCAGTTCGCGAAAACGGGCCCGCTCTTCGATCGAAGGCGGCGTGCCGTTGCGCTCGGTATGCTGTTCGGTATAGGCGTTAACACGCTGATTATAATCGGCCTGCGTGATGGGGCGGCCGTCTACCTCTCCCAAATTGCGTGGCCCGGCCTGGATGACAGAAAACACGTCGGTGTCCTGAAGCATAAACAGGATGCCAAATGCGAAAACCAATACCCAAAGTACTGGCCCGGTGGCACCCCTCAATTTTTCCATGAGTCCCATTATATATCAATATATGAGGTTAAGTGAAGTAAGAAATCTAAGCAAAAAGTATATTCTGAGAGCCTGTATGCCATCACGCTTGAAATAACTACAGGGCTGCTAATAGCAAAATTGCAGTAGCTCGGAATAATAAGGCCTTTGGCGGGTAAATCAAAGTAAGGCTTGCGGGCGTTAAAAAACTTCGATGAGCCGCATGTGCTTCAGATATTCGCGGGGGTTTTCGTTGATATCTTTAACAAGCGTATCGAGGTTTTGCGAAAGGCTGTCGAGGTTATCGTAGAGTGAAGGATCGTTCACGAGCTTGCCAAGGCTGCCTTCACCCTCGTTAACTTTGCGCACAACTTCGTTAAGCCCAACGGCGAGCACATCAATTTCTTCGGAGATGCGATCGAGCCGGTTGGTGGTGGATTCCAGGTTTGAGATAATGGCCTGAATTTCCTCTTCCTGTCCGCTGCTGAGCTCATCGAGCTGCCGGAGCGTATTGCGCAAGTGCGTGATGGAATCCTCTATTTCATCCTGCCGGTTTTCTACCAGCATTTCTACGCTGCTGAGCGTGTTGTTGAGCCCGCTGAGGCTGCCTTCGATATTTTCGCGCCCGCCGCCGGAATCAAGTAAATCATCGACCTGTCCCAGCACGTTGTTGAGCCGTTCTATCGATTGGGCAAGGCTTTCGCTCACATCATCGCCCAGCTGCTGCACGGTTCCCATAATTCCGGAATCATAAACGCCTTCGATAGTGCTGCCGGTCTCAAGCCTTTCGGTACTTTCACCACGCTCAATTTCAATAGCTTTTTCTATCACCTGAACGCTTCTGATGTAGGCCACGGAGCCTTCGGTTATGGGCACATCCTCATCAGCAAAGGTCATTCTTACCCGCAGCGCATCATCTTCAAAACGAATACGGCTTACGCTGCCGATCTTTACTCCGCGCATGAGCACCGGGCTGCCGCGCACGAGGCCGTCGGCCCGTTCAAACTCAGCACTCAGCACATAGGTTTGGCTGAAAAGCGGCATTTCCGACATGAAACGATATCCAAACAGGGCTACTAAAATGGCGGCAAGAATCGTAAGGGCTACTTTTACTTGGTTTTTCATGGGAGTGCGGGCAATAATATTGCGTAAAATAAAGTGTGAGAAAGGGAATAAAGAACGGGCTAAATCTGGTATTCGCTGGCCTTGGTGAAGCTGAGCAGGCGTTCGTGCGTGCTTTTTTTCATTTCGTCTATAGTGCCGAACCAGCTAAGTTTTTGTTCGTCGAGAAAGGCGGCATAATCGGCAATATCCAGGACGCTGTGCATGTCGTGCGTAACCACAATAGAGGTGATATTCAGGTTGTCGGACATGTGCACAATAAGATCGTTGATTTCGTTTGAAGTTTCGGGATCCAGGCCGGAAGTAGGCTCATCATACATTAAATAATCGGGTTCGAGCACAATGGCGCGGGCTACGCCAACACGCTTGCGCATGCCGCCGGAGAGCTCGGCAGTGGTTTTATTGCCGATGTCTTCAAGATTCACCATTTCGAGGCATTCCATTACGCGCCGGCGAATTTTATCTTCTTTCCAGTCGGTAAAATAGCGCAGCGGAAACGCCACATTTTCGAAAGCGGTAATAGAATCGAACAGCGCCGCACTCTGAAACAGAAAGCCGAAGCGTTGCCGCAATATGCGCAGATCAACATACGAAAGCTCGTTAATATTCGCGCCATCGACGTACACGCCGCCCTCGTCGGGAGTCAGCAGGGCATTCAGGTGCTTCATGAGCACCGATTTTCCGCAGCCGGAGCGCCCGATAATAGCCAGGGTTTCCCCATCCGGAACGGAAAGGCTCACATCTTGCCAGATGAGGGTGTCGCCAAAGCTTTTTTTGAGATTTTTGACTTCAATCATAGCACGTAGAAGGAGTTGAACAGCAGAGAAAGACAGCAGGTAAAATGGGGAACAAGCCGCCTGCAAAAAGATTATCAGAGCAGGATGAGGGCAAGAATAAGGTCGGATACCAAAATAAAAATACAGCTCATAACCGTTGCATCGGTGGTTGCGGTGCCCACGCCCTCGGCCCCGCCGGAGGCATAATAGCCTTTATAGCAGGAAATAGAGGTAATCACAAAACCGAACACAATGGATTTGAGCACGCCGAAGATGATATCCCAGGGCAGAAAAAAGGAGCGTGCGCCAAAAAGGAAATCGGCGGCCGGTACC
>JBMCPG010000200.1:0-4340 GCA_048626035.1 Cyclonatronaceae bacterium | reverse complement strand
TACCCACATGCTTAAATCGCTTTGCTTTTCGATCTGATGAATCACCAGATGCCCGCTGTTGGGCTCCAGGGCCATCACGCCCCAGCCGCTTCCTTCTACGGCAGCGGCGGCGGCTTTGAAATGCCTCATGAAGCCGTCGTAGCTCCCGAACGACTCGCGAATGGCCGTGCGCAGGCCGCTGTCGGAAGGCTCGCCGCCGCCATCGGGATGCATCACTTTCCAGAACATGGCGTGCAAAAAGTGTCCGCCGCCGTGGAAAGCACTTTCGCGGCTCCAGTGCTTAACCACAGAAAAATCGTCGGTTTGCCGCGCTTCGGCCAGCTTTTCGAGGGCGTTGTTGAGTCCGTTTACATATCCCTGATGATGGGTTCCGTGGTGCAATTCCATGGTTTGCGCATCGATGTGCGGAGCCAGCGCGTCGTAGGCATAATCCAGCTCAGGCAGCACATAGCGGCCTTCTTCCTGCGAGTAGGTATCGGCAATAATCTGCGCCGCAAAGCCGCTTGCATTTGCTGTTGAGCCCAGGCCAAGCCCGGCCGCACCAAATGCAGCGGCCCCGGCCATTGATTTTTTCAGATATTCGCGTCGGTTCATCATAAGGAAGATAAATTGGTTAGATAAAAATTTTGTAAAGTGATGCTATCCATGCTATAAGCGAAGATTTGAACAGCAAGAATTATGTTATGCTCAATTCAATTATGGTGAATATCATTCCGGAGCCGTAGCGAGTTCGAGCAGCCAGTCGCGGAAGGCATCGGAGCTGTAGTCGGCCAGGCCTTCCTTACGATAGACCTGCTGGCCGTCGGCCGAAATCACGTATGTGGTGGGTAATACGCTGCCGCGCAGCAGCTCAGGAATCTGCGTTTCCGGGAAATACCACGAAAGCCCGCCATCGCGCCCCTGCATAAAAGCGTCGGCTTTCTGCCGCTCCTCGTCCATAGAAAGCAGAATAAACCGGATATCGGCGCTTTCATTTCCGGCCGTGCGCTGCTGCTCGTTTATTTTATTATGAAGGGTTTCTATGCTCGGCATTTCGGCCACGCAGGGCGGACACCAGGAGGCCCAGACGTTTACAAAAAGCACGTCGCCGCGCAGCTCGTCCAGGGAAACACGGGTGCCGTCGTTGCGCATCATGCTAAAGCCATAATCTTGTGGTGAAAAAGACGGGCCGGGGTTTTCAAACTCGCCGCCTTCACTGGTTTGGGGCGCGGCATCGAACAGACCGGTAAGCAGCAAACCGCGCTGCATGGTTCCTAAAACCTGCGTGTGCAGACCGGTAGCGTACAGCAGACCAAAAACAGCGGCAATAAGGCCCCATTCAATAAAAGCTTTGCGCCAGCCGCTGGCTCGTTCAGGCCTTGTGTTGGTATCGGGTGATGGCATCGGGGTAATAAAAGCTAAAAGGTGATTCATTCTCATAAAAACCGCGCCCGGATATTTTAGCTAATATCCGGGCGCGGTTACAGTTACGCACAGGGCTTGAATAATGTTCCGGCCTATTCAAATAAACTATTGACCAGGCCCTGGGCTTCGTCCTGAATTTGCCTGAGATGTTCTTTGCCTTTGAAGCTCTCGGCATAGATTTTATAAATATCTTCTGTTCCGGAGGGCCGGGCGGCAAACCAGCCGTTTTCGGTTACGACCTTAAGCCCGCCAATGGCCGCATCGTTTCCGGGCGCATGCGTGAGCTTGGCCAGAATCGGCTCGCCGGCAAACTCTTTTGAGGTGATGGCGTCGGCATTCAGGTTTTTGAGGATGTTTTTCTGCGCGCTGGTCGCCGGCGCATCCAGGCGCTCATATACCGGCGAGCCAAACTCCTTCTCAAATTCGGCATAATGCTCAGACGGGCTCTTGCCGGTTTTCGCCAATATTTCAGCGGCCAGCAAATTCAGGATGATGCCGTCTTTATCGGTGCTCCAGACGGTGCCGTTGAAACGCAGGAAACTGGCGCCGGCGCTTTCTTCGCCGCCGAAGGCATATTCGCCGCTGTGCAACCCGTCCACAAACCATTTAAAGCCTACCGGCACTTCGGAAATCTGGCGATTCAGACTTTCCACCACGCGGTCGATCATGGAGCTGGAAACCAGCGTCTTGCCAATTTTGAGATCATATTTCCAATCCGGACGGTTCTGGCATAAGTAGCCAATAGCCACGGCCAGATAATGATTCGGATTCATCAGCCCGTCTTTGGTTACAATACCATGGCGGTCGTAATCGGGATCGTTGCCAAAAGAAAGGTCGAATTCATCCTTCATTTTGATGAGTCCGGCCATGGCATAAGGCGAAGAGCAATCCATACGGATTTTGCCGTCTTTATCCACGTGCATAAACCGGAAGGTGGCGTCCAGAGTGGTATTCACCATGTTCAGGTCGATGCCGTATTCTTCGGCAATGGCCGGCCAGTAGGCGATGCCCGAGCCGCCCATGGGATCCACGCCGATTTTGATGCCCGATTCCCGGATGGCTTCCATATCTACCACGTTTTTCAGGTCTTTCACATACGGGGTGATATAATCGTAGAGCACTACGTGTTTATCTTCGGCAGCGTCCTGGAAATCCATTTTCAGCACGTCTTTGAGGCCGGCTTGCATGATGGCGTTGGCGCGGTCTTCTATCAGTTTGGTGGTGGTGCCGTCGGCCGGGCCGCCGTGCGTCATGTTGTATTTGATGCCGCCATCGCCGGGCGGGTTATGAGAGGGCGTAATCACCACTCCATCGGCCATTTCAAAGGACTCGCTGCGGCCGCGGTTGTACATCAGGATCGCATGTGAGATGACCGGCGTAGGCGTATATCCGCCCTTTTCCTGGACGTGAACGGTTACGCCATTGGCTGTAAATACCCGTATGGCCGTTTGGAGGGCCGCTTCTGAAAGCGCGTGCGTATCCATGCCAATAAATAACGGGCCGCGAATACCTTTTCCTTTCCGGTAGTCGCAAATAGCCTGTGAAATCGCCAGAATATGGTTTTGGTTGAACGAACAGTCCAGGGATGTGCCCCGGTGCCCCGATGTTCCGAAAGAGACGGCTTGTCCGGGCTGGTTTGCATCGGGTTTAAGCGTGTAATATTTACTTACGAGTCGGGGAATATTATTCAATAATGACTCGGGTACCGGTTTGCCGGCAAGTTCATGTATGGCCACGTGTTTCCTCCCTAAAAATACAGGTTAATTGATTGAACAGAAGGCGTGCAGCAAATATGCGGCCCGATAGAGCAGGCCTGAGCGTGAGGCGCATATTTTCCAGCATCCTTCCTGATTTTTATATGTATAAATTGTACGTATGTAGCTGTAAATAAATATCATCCGGCCTTGTTGAGCAGCGCCCGACAGGCCGTATTTCAGGTTTTGCCAATGTTTTATGCTAATATTATACGAAATGAAGCATAGCCATACCAACTTATTTTAAGGCGGCCGGCTTTGTTTGAGGCGCAATAAAAAAGCCGGGTTTTGCCCGGCTGCCGTTTAGTTGCGCAGCACCCAGCGCAGTCCCAGCCTGAACCGCCGGCCGGGCATGGGGTAACGGGCCGTTTCGAAATAGCCGGCCTGCCCCAGCTCATCGAATATGTTTTCGTAGCGCAGCAGTACCATGAGCATGCGCACGCGGCCGGAAACTTCCAGATCAACGCGGTAGTAGCCGGGCACCAGCGTTGCTTCGGGCAGGGGATCCCAATAGTCCAGGGCTTCATAATACTGCGAGCTTTGTATATTATTGGGCGAAAACGTGGCTATTGCGCCGACTTTGGCAAAGCTGGCAAAATCGAAGAAGTAGCGTTTCAGATAAAAA
Source organism: Cyclonatronaceae bacterium (assembly GCA_048626035.1). GTDB lineage: Bacteria > Bacteroidota > Rhodothermia > Balneolales > Cyclonatronaceae > Cyclonatronum. The sequence continues at coordinate 557 of JBMCPG010000200.1, read as the reverse complement.
TAAGCGCGGTTGGTATTGCGCACTCCACTGCCGGCGAGCAGCAGGTTTTCGGGGCGGGCAGAGCTGCTTTCATACTGCTGCAGCGTAGCCGAAAGCCCGGCTTCAATGCGTTCGGTCTGCATTTCGGCGTATATTTCGCCGCCTAACGATTGATAGGTATCTATATTGATGAACGCCCGCCGGCCGCCCGCACCGGCTTCGGGCGAGAGCACAATGGGCGAGCTGATGCGGCTCAGATAGGCGAGTACGCCCGCTTCATGCCGCCCGCCGCCCGACCAGTTTATTCCCGCTTCGGCGCGGGCGATTTGCTCAGAGCTTAGTTCGGGCGAACCGGCAAACAGTCCGCCCTGCCAGTAGCGCTGCTGTATAGTGCTCACCAGCCGCCCGAAGGCCAGCGATTGATACACGCCCCAGCCGCCGCCGGGCAAAAAATCGATGCGGTAGCCGGCTTCGTAGCCCGGTGGCTGGGCGGCATCACTCCGGTAATGGAGGGCCGCCTGCCCGCTGAGTACGGCAAAAGACGCCGGTTCCACACGCAGCGTCGCCCCGGTTTTGAG
>JBMCPG010000199.1:0-4344 GCA_048626035.1 Cyclonatronaceae bacterium | reverse complement strand
ACCTGGTATGGCTGTGTGCAGAGCAAAATTCTGCTGAATCTGGCGAAGAAGGCAAAAATAAGGGGTGAAAAAGCCGATTTCAAGGAAGTAAACGAAACCCTGAACCGCATTCGCCAGGAAGTCTATGATGATGCCGATCATCCGGACAATTTCCGGGATATGGGCATTGATGTCCGGGAAGGTACGGCTGCATTTACAGACGCGCATACTATTACAATTACCGCAGCAGACGGCAGTCAGCAGCAGGTAAGCAGCAAATATTTCATCATTGCTGCCGGAAGCCGTGCCCTGGTGCCGCCCATTCCCGGCCTGGATAACACCCCGCATCATACCAATCATACGATTTTTGAGCTGGACAAGCGCCCGGAAAGCATGATAATTATCGGCGGCGGGCCTATCGGCACGGAAATGGCGCAGGCCTTTCAGCGGCTGGGCACGCAGATTACCGTGGTGGATATGGCGCCGGGCATACTCAGCAAGGACGATCCCGAGCTCACTAAAATCCTGCAGGAAAAGCTCGCCGATGAAGGCGTACGGTTTCAGATGAACAGCGGGGTGAAGGCCGTTTCGGGCAACGAAAGCGGCATCTCGGTCGAGATTGAGCACGAAGGAAAGCGCAACACCCTGAAAGCCGAAACATTGCTGGTTGCCACCGGTCGCCGGCCCAATATCGAAACCCTGAATCTGGACGCGGCGGGCATCATCTACGATAAGCGCGGGGTGAAAGTCAACGACAAGTGCCGCACGAATATCAAGCATATTTACGCGGCCGGCGACATTACCGGGCGTTTTCAGTTTACGCACATGTCGGAGCACATGGCCAAGGTAGCCGCGACCAACGCCCTGCTGAAAGTCCCCATGAAAATTGATGCCAAACATCTGCCCTGGGCGACCTACACCGAGCCGGAACTGGCGCATCTCGGTCCTACTAAACAGGAGCTGGATAAAAAAGGTATTCGCTATGAAACCTATCGCTTTCCTTACAACAAAATCGACCGGGCGATTACCGACGAGGCCACGACCGGCTGGATTAAAGTATATGCGAAAAAATTCTCCGGCAAGATCCTGGCTGCCGATGTGCTCGGCGCCCATGCCGGAGAGATGGTGAGTCAATACGCGCTGGCCATGCGCAATGGCGTAACGCTCAAAAACATGGCCGATACCATTTATCCGTATCCCAGCTATAGCCTCGGCGCGCGCCGGGCGGCCGATCAATGGTACATCAAAAACCAGAGCGTTGGCCTGGTAACATGGCTCAAGCGCATTTTCGGTTATCGCGGCCCGCTGCCCGACCTAAGCAATCCCGACCGGATTGTGTAAAGAAGCCCGGGTTTTTTAGCCTTCGTCCATGTCTTCGAGACTGCGGCCTTTGGTTTCCTGAAGCAGATTTTTGACAAAAAAGTAGGCTACAAAACCGAAAAAAGCGTAAATGCCGTAGGATACGCTCAATCCAAGCCCGGCCAGCAAAATCGGAAACGTCATGGTGATACTGAAATTGGACGTCCAGTGAATCAGCCCGCACAAGCCGAGGGCCGCCCCGCGAATGCGGTTGGGGAACATCTCACCGAGCATCACCCACATAATCGGGCCCCATGTGAAGGCAAAAAACGCGATATAGGCGTTGGCGGAAATGAGGGCCAGCACGCCGTTGGTATCGCTAAGCAGCAGGTTTCCGTCGGGTGAGAGCTCGCCGGTGCCAAAAAGCAGCGCGAGAGCGCCGAGCATCACCGCCTGCCCGAGCGCGCCGAGCATCAGCAGCGGCTTCCGCCCCACTTTATCAATAAGCATGATAGCCAGAAACGTAAAAGACACGTTCACCGTACCGCTGATTACGTTTTGCAGCAGCGCGTTTTCCTCGGTAAAGCCCGCGGCCTGCCACAAGGTTGAGCCATAATAAAACACCACATTAATGCCTGTAAACTGCTGAAGCACGGCCAGCCCGATGCCCACCCATACCACCGGATGCAGCCCGCCGCGTTTGCTCACCAAAGCGCTGAGGCCGGGCTTTTCGTCGCGGCGCAGGCTGTGCTTGATCTCCGCTACTTTCTCGGTAAAACGATTGTTGCCCAAACCGGAAAGTACCGAAGCCGCCTGTTCTTCTTTGCCCACCGCTACCAGGTAGCGCGGCGATTCAGGAATAAAAAGCAGGCCGCCCAAAAACAGCGAAGCCGGTAGGATTTCAACCCAGAACATCCACTGCCAGCCCTGAAAGCCGGCCCAGAACGTTCCCAGCGCGCCGCCGGCGGCCCCGGCAATGAGATAGTTACTGAGAAAAGCCATGAACAGGCCCACCACAATCATAAGCTGCTGAAGCGTGGCCAAACGCCCGCGAATGGCCGAAGGCGCAATTTCACTGATGTAGGCCGGGGTGAGGATACTCGCCGCGCCCACAGCCAGCCCGCCGATGATGCGAAAAAACACAAACTGTGGCGAAGAAGCGGCAATGCCCGATCCCCAGGCGCTGAGGATAAACATGGCGGCCGTGATGAGCAGCACAGGCTTGCGGCCGAATTTATCGGCCAGCGTACCGGCAAAAAACGCGCCGGCGGCACAACCCAAAAGCATAGAAGCTACGTTAAAGCCCGTTCCCACGGCATCAGAATTAAAAGAAACCTGAAGCGCTTCTACCGTACCATTAATTACGCCGCTGTCGAAACCAAACAAAAAGCCTCCCAGCGCGGCGGTAAGGGAGAGCAAAATAATGCGCGGTAAATTATAGCTCTCTTCCTGTTGCGTATGTCCCATTAAAACACCCTTGGCTACGTGGTTAAAAGAATGAAAATAGCACGTTCATGCACCATTACAAAAGCCCTTTTTTGCTATACAGGAGAATAGCACCTGATGCGCATCTGCGCCGTAGGCTGCCGCCGTTTCACGGAATGCAAGCATATCTAAGCCCTTCAAAATGAAGATTCCGGCTTCCGAAACCCCGGCTAAGCGCTTTCCTCAACAGGCGTTTTTATGGAGCTAAAAGCAACAAGATTGCCTATATTCTGCGCATGAATTTTCTACGTTTTATCAAAGCAAACGCCGTTCTGCTTTTCTTCGGCGTGCTAATGACCTTCCTCTCCGGTTTCGGGCAGACCTTTCTGTTTTCATTATTTTTGCCGCAGTTTCAGGAAACCTTTTCGATGACAAGCGGCAGTTTTGGCACGTTTTATTCTGTAATTACGCTGGCTTCGGCCGTTCTGCTGCCCTGGAGTGGTGCGCTCATCGATCGGTTCAGCCTGCGCAGCTATGCGCTTTGCGTAGCCGTTATGATCGGCGCTTCTGCTCTGCTCATATCGGTTTCCCACAGCCTGATTCCGCTTTTTATAGGTATGCTGGGCGTACGGCATGGCGGGCAGGGACTTATGAGCCATACCTCACAAACCACTATGGCCCGCTATTTCGACCATGTGCGCGGCAAAGCACTGAGCATTTCCTCGCTCGGGCACCCGCTTGGCGAGGCGCTCATTCCTGTTAGTATTGCATTTTTGATTGGCCTGGCAGGCTGGCGTATGAGCTGGACCGCCATCGGGTTGTTTGTGCTCGCCGCCGGCCTTGTGCTCATTCCGTTGCTTCTCAAAAATGCCAAAGCCGTCGAAGACACAGCGGCCGGCGCCGGGGCAACCGGCCCGCAAAACCAATTGGGCAAAACCGCCGCCCGCTCGTGGACGCGCGCGCAAATGCTGCGGGATGCCCGCTTCTACTTTGTGATTCCGGCCGGGCTCGCATCACCTTTTCTAATGACCGGTTTCTTTCTGTATCAGGTGCCTTTGGCCGAGTTCAAGGGCTGGTCTGTCGAGTGGATGGCAAGCTGTTTTATTGGTTTTGCCGCTGCCAAGACCAGTTTTTCGCTGTTTTCGGGGCCGGTTATCGACCGTTTCAGCGCACAGCGGGTATATCCGTTTATGCTTATACCGCTGGCGATCGGGCTGCTTGTGCTGGCCGGCGGCGCGCATCCGCTCACGGCCCTGGCCTATATGTACTTTTGGGCACAACCGAAGGCATAAGCGTAAATACCAAAACAGCCCTTTTTGCCGAACTATACGGCATCGAACATCTTGGCGCCATTCGCTCAGCGCTGGTAGCCCTTATGGTGCTTTCAACCTCCGTTGCGCCGGTATTATTCGGCAATCTCCTGGATGCCGGAATCAACTTTAACAGCATTATTTATGGCGCATTAGGGTTTACAGGGCTTGCGGCTCTGCTCTCTCTGCGCATTCTTCCGGCCTTCAACAGCTCACAACCCGCCTGATTAAACCCTCCCGAATAGCATGTATAATAGATGAAAAAGCCGCATCAATTCTGTATATTGCTATAGGAAAGCGATTCCAGAGATGTGTTCCCGGCTGCGAAAGC
>JBMCPG010000198.1:0-4354 GCA_048626035.1 Cyclonatronaceae bacterium | reverse complement strand
GCCGCTCGCGAGGAAGGCGCCGGTGCCCTCCACCAGCCGGCTCGCCTCGGCCAGCAGATGGGCCGCCTGCGGGGAATCCGGGGCTAAATCAGCCATATCAAAGCTTCCAGCACGCCCAGGATTTGCAGCACGGTGATGCCGCCCGAGCTCGGCGGCGCGGCTCCGCACAAGGTAAACTCCCGATACGCGCCGCAGACCGCATCGCGCAGCTTAGGTTCATATTTTTGAAGATCATCAAGGCTCATATCGCCCTCCAGCGGCCAGCGGCGGCGGGTGCTTTCGACGATGTCGGCGGCAATATCGCCTTCATAAAATGCCGCCGGGCCTTCCTCAGCAATGCGCCGCAGGGTTTCGGCCAGCTCCGGATTTTGCAGCATGGCGCGCGGCGAGCCGTGCTCTTGTGCGACTTCATCCCTCGCCTGATACACAAAATACTCCCGCGTATCGGAAAAAACCTGAAGGCTGTAATCGCCTTCGACCCGGCGTTTCAGCATGGGCGGATAGGGCACGCCGGATTCAGCGGCCTCAATGGCGGCATCAAACAGCGTTGACCAGGGCAGTTCGCCGTGCGCCTGATGCGCCTCATGCAGCATCGCCACGTTTCCCGGCACGCCAACAGCCCGGCCGGTGGGCACGCTCAACAAAAACGGCAGATCAAATCCGCCCCACTGAAAACGATCCGGTGAAGCGGCTGAGGGCGCCGTTTCGCGCCCGTCGTACATCATCATGCGATCAACAGCCGCCGAATCTGAAGACCTTGGGGGCAGGTGCAGCATCATAAACGCGCCCCCGCCAAGCCCGCTTTCCGAAGGTTCGGTAAAGGCCAGCATCATCTGAACGGCCACGGCGGCATCCACGGCATTTCCACCACGGCGCAAAATATCGAGTCCGGCCTCCACCGCCCGCTCGTTGGCCGCCGAAATCATGAAACGCCCGGCCCGCTGCTCTTCCGCCGGCTGATTCGGAGACAAATCCGGGGCTTCGGGCGAGCAGGAAAGAAGCAACAAGGTGGGAAAAAGTGCAATAGCGAAACTCAGGCGGCAAAACGCAGGCATGAAATAATCTAAAATGATGAGCGAGTGGCGGAAAATCGTTTTTAATCTTAACATACAAAAAGTAAACAATCCCGGTGTTCCATGCAGTCGCTTGATCGCTGATTAATGTGTATATTCAGTAATTCGCTAATTTACTTATTATCAATAGTATGCCAGTTTAGCTATGAAATACAATAAAATTACACTAAGCATTTTGCTTTTGAGCAGCTTTACTCTTGCTGCCGCTTGTGCCGGGCCGCAATCGGCGCAGGAAAAAGAAGAAGGTTTTGATATAGTGATTATGCAGCCGCAGACAAACGGCGAAGGCGGTGAAACCTTTCTGGTTACGGAAGAGATGCCCAGAATGATAGGCGGCCAACAGCGGCTCTACGACGTATTGGAATACCCTCCAGCCGCCGTACAAGACCGGCTGGAGGGACGCGTAATCGTAGAATATATCGTAAACACCGAAGGAATTCCTGAGGGTATTGAGGTCATCACCACCAGTTCGGGAATATTTAACAGAGCGGCGGTTTCTGCTCTGGGAAAAATGCGCTTCACCCCCGGCTTGCAAGATGGAGAACCGGTAGAAGTACAAATGACGCAGCCCATCATATTTAGCTTGTAGCCGGATGAAAAGAAACCGGCCGGCTCTCAGCAATCATCGGGAAAGGCACGGCAATAGCGAAGATAGGCAGGATTGTGCTGTGGAAGGTTTTGCATGGTAGTTTCTACGGGCGGGCCGATGGAAGGCCAGGGCAGTTGTTGGAGCTGTCCGGCATTGGCAAAAGAAGGCGAAGTGTAAAAAGCAGGCGCATCATCTAAATAAAAAGATTTGTAGGGCAAATACGCCGTTTCCGGCGGGGGCGCGGCGGCCCGGGAAAGCCGTGGGGGCTCATGGTCTGTTTGCCGGGTTTCCGACAGGCCCGGAATACGAAGCGGCGGGGCCGGCCGCCCGTTGGGATAGAGGGCAAAAAAGCCGCGCAGCTCTACTTCGCCGGCTACCCGCGATGCCTCCGGATCAGCATTATTGCCCAGCAGGGTGAAGCTGCCCGCGCGCAGATCAACAGGATTCCCGCTGCGGTCGGTCATGCGGTTACGCAAAAGCACGTTTTCCATGCCAAAGTAAGATTGCCCGACTTCTTCGCTGATATGATAGGTGTCGGCGTGAAAGGCGCTTAAGATGTTGCCTTCAAATAAGTTGCCGGCATCCTGACGATTCCGGCTGCGCATGTCGCCGGGCGTGCGCGGGGCACGGGAGTAGTTGTAGGCAATCACGTTGCGGTTGCCGCCGCGCGAGAGGCTTACGGCTGCCCGAAGCCCCTGAAAAGCGTTGTTCTCAATACGGCTGAGCGTGCTTTTCCGGTCGGTATGTACACCATAGCCCGCCCCCACGCGGCCGAAAACCACATACTGCGTGCCGTCAAAAAAGTTGTCATAGATGCCCGTGTGCAGCGCCCGGTACAGGGTGATGTGCCGCGAGGGCGTATTCCGGCTCACGATTTCACGTACCTGAATATCTACCGCCTGGGAAATGATGATATGATGCAGCTGCGTGCCGTCGGGGTCTGTATCGGCCGATTCCAGGCGCAGAAAGCCGATTCCGGCTTCCCGCAGCGGCGTGATGGGCGTGAGCTGCATGCGGCTGTTGCTTTCCGCCGCCCGGCGCAGACTCAGGTCGGCGGGATAGGCCATCATAAGAGTTGATAAGGCATTTCCCCGTTCCCTCTGGGTTTCCATCATTTGGGGCGGCGGGTCGGCTATGAAGTTCATTTCCCCAAACATGAGCGGGCGCTCGTCGCGCACGTTGGAAAGCAGCACCATATCGCCGGCCGAAAGGTTGTGCGTCGTCTCTGGTCGCAGGCGGCCGGGCAGGCTGACATCACGTATAGGAATGCTTTGGGCATCGTAGCCATAGAAAGTGAAGGCCGCGAGCTGTCCCATGGTGAATTTGCGTGCATCCAGGCGGAAGTGCAGCTCCAGCCGGGTTTCGGTTTCCGGCGAATATCCGGCCCAGTCCGGAGCGCTGTGCCCGCGAATATACACGCGGTCGTGCCGGCCGCTACGCAGGCCGACGGGGTCTTCCAGGCGAAAGCAGCCCGGGCCAAGGAGCACCAGCGTGGGGCCGTCGTGTTCTCTGGCAAACGCACCGGCTTCATCAATACGGTGCTGCAGGTCGGGCGCACGGTTTTCCGTGTTAAAGTGCTGATCGCAGTCGCGGCCGGGATGCTGAGCCGAAAGACGAAATACCCGTGCGGCCGTTTCGGGCGTGGGAAAATCCTGCCGGACTCCGGAGGCTTGCCACTCGGGCCGGATGAACGCTTCGGCCAGCCGCTGCTGCTCTTCTATTTGGGGATGCTGCTGGGCGTGTACGGGCCGTTCGGCGAGGCACAGGCCGAGAAAGCCGGCAAGCAGCAAGGCGCACATCACACGAAAAGAAAAAAGCATCATGCTTCTCAGAAACGCTGATTCGGCGGGGTAGGGCATCATCATCATAACATAAATGAAGTAAGGCGCGGCGGCGCATAACTCGTGATTGCTTAAAGATAGCCCGATGTTTTTAAATCACAAATACTGGAGAAGGGGAGACTTGGTGAGGGAGAGACTTGGTGACGGGGAGACTGGGAGAAAAGGGGACTGTGGAATTCGACATCCATCTCCAGCGGGGCACTTCAGGCTCCGCGGTGGGGACGGGGAATTGGGAGATTCGGATAAAAAGCAGTTCCGGGGTTTCATTTTCCGGAAAAAGCTGCTATCATACACTTCGCTCATTGAATGAGCAGGTTAACTCACGCCGAGTTATTAAAAGGGAATCCCGTGCGAATCGGGAGCTGTACCCGCAACTGTAATCCCCGGAAGCGTTCGTTTTGCGAGCGGCTTCCTCTCGCCGCGCCACACGCCACTGTTTCAAGCCCCAACGAAATGGGAAGGCGGCGCCGCCGGAAACCGGGAGAGTCAGGAGACCTGCCGCTCGTTCCTGTGCCGTAACCTTCGGGTAAAAGGTTCGGTAGCTCTTTCATTATGCCTATATCGTACGCTTCATGCCGGGCAGGCAGGCCTTTTCTGTACCCTTGTGCCGCCCGTTTCCGTTTTATTATGATGATGCGGCCCATACGTCTGGCGCTGCTTTTATGCCTTTGGGCCGGCTTTTTTGCATCTTCCCCGGATGCTGTCGCACTGCCGTTTTCTGCGCCGGTGCAGGGTGATGCCGCCCTCGCCCCCACCGACTCCGCCGCCTATGCCGATACCATGCGGGTTACCCTGGGCGAAGTTTATATCGAGGCCGCCCGACTGCCCATAAAATGGCGGGAACAGCCGGT
>JBMCPG010000197.1:0-4358 GCA_048626035.1 Cyclonatronaceae bacterium | reverse complement strand
CGCCCCGGTAGCTGCCGTAGTAGTCGAGAGCGTTGCGGGCATTATGGGCCGGATCCGGTACGGTAGCAGAAGTATCTGCGGCCGTGCTGGAGGAATCTGCTTCGGATTCTGCGGCGCGTTCTGAAGACGTGCAGCCCGCAAAGAAAATGAGCAGCAGCATGAGCGTGGAGAACAGCGCGGGGCGGAAGGGAGGCGGGGAAAAGAACATCATAAAAGAAAAAAAGAATAGAGGAATGGGCGTATAACGCAGCGGGCGGGCTATATATGCTGAGCCAGGGCGACATCAACAATCCAGACCAGCAGGCCGGCGACGAGCAGAAACAGCAGGCTCAAAAGCGGATTCCAGATCACCAGGCCGCCAACCATGCCAATCAGGCCGCCTAAATATTTGATGTAGTTCAGGTGTGTGTCGGTGGCCCCGCGAATAACGCGCTCCAGCTTTTCTTCATCATAGCGGTGAAGGCTGTCTTCGGCGATTTTACGAATATCTATGGTATCAACAACGCGGCCGAGTATGGAAATGAACAACTGTTCCACCCGCGCCCGGTCTTTGCGCAGGCGCAGCGGAAGCCGCCCGCCAAGTTCCTGAAACGGAATATTGATTTCCTGCATGTTTTCGGGCAGGGTTCGCAGCGCTTCTTCGAGCACTTCGCGCAGGGTTTTGCCTTTAAACAGCAGATACAGGCGCAGCGCGGAACGATCTACGGCGCTGCGGCTCATGTTTTCGTTAATGATTTCCTCGGCCTGAGTCGCCAGGCGCTGTTGTACCTGCGGATTTTCGAGCGTGCGGCGGATGTAGCCGCCCGTAAAGGCGTTTACATCATGCTGAAAACTGGCATCATCGAAGAGCTCGCGCGCCTCCTCAATAAGCCGGTTGATGTAGCCGTGAAGCAGGCCCGTATCTATAAATTCCTGCTTGATGAGTTCGGGGTTGATGAGCTCGCGCTCTACGGCGGCCGACAGCCGTCGGGCAATTTTATCTTTCTGTGCCGGAATAAGGCCCTGCCGCAGCAACGGCCGTTTCCGGCGCGGATAGAACAACATCTGAATGGCGATCCAGTTGGTCGAAAACCCGATGAGGCCGCTAATACTGATAACGCGTATCAAGCCCTCGAGCGAAAGCGGATAGCCGCCGGCGTGCAGCATGATGCCTTCAAAATCCCAAAAGAAGGAGGCGCCAAACCCGGCGCCCAGCACCCAGGGCAGCAGCATGAGCAGACGCAGGCCGGCGCCCGGCGCATCAGGCGCGTCTTTCGGGGGGCCGTCAGCTTTAGATGCGTCGGCGGCCGTTTTTTGAGTTCCGAACATACGGCCGGCAATGTGTTGCTCAAACAGGCGCTCTAAAGAAGGAAAAGTGTCAGATTTTTTACGCATAAGTAGAAATTAAAAAAGCATACTAAGATAAAAATGATGGCGCGGAAGAGAGCCATCTGTGCACAAAGCAGGAGAACAAAAACCTTATGCCGGTTTCCCTTGTCTTTTCAACGGCATCTCAGGTGCGGAACAGGCGCGTGATGAAAGCGGAGCCAGGGGCATTTACAGAGCGCATCAGCGGTTTTGCCCAGGGAAGATGCTTTCACCCGGCCGGAATCCAGCAGGCTTTGGAGAAGATCGGCCAGCGGAACAAACGGCCGGACCGAAAGCGTTTTGCCGCGCAGCTTTTGGGCATCGGCGGCTGTTTCGGTGTAGAAGATGCGGCCGGCGGTGTCGTGCAGCAGCCGGGCCGGCGGCAGCGCGGGCGGATAGCAGAGAGCAGCCCGGGTGCCATCATAAATATATTGATAGAGCGCGAGGGCCGGCGGTTTAAGAAACCGGCGCATGTGATGCGGGGTTTGGGCAAAATCGGTGATATGCAGGCCTTGATGGCCGGCATCGGGGCCGAGCACGTGGCGCTGCCGCAGGGCGTTGGGGCGTAGAAGTTCTGCCCCGGCCCGTTCAAAACGCATCAGCGAGGCGCTGAGCTGCTCCCAGTTTTCGGCGGTCCAGGCCCGCGCCCCCGCCCGGGGATAGCTGATGGGCGCTGAGGCTTTTTCGGGCGGGATGGAAAAAAGAAGGTTTAACTGCCGCTGAAGCCCATCATAGTGCTGTGTTTTCAGTGCTGAAGGCAAAAACGCGCCTATACATGCGGCCGAAAGGGGCTGCGGCAGGGCCGGGTAGAGCGGTGAAGTATCGGGCGGCATCGCCGACAAAGCGAGCGGGGAATCCGGAACCGGAATTGGCCCGGGTGTTTGCAGGTGAATCGGATGCCCGTCATTGTTGCGCAAGGTAACAATGAAGTTTCGGGCATTTGCTGAGCGCAGCCGGGAGCGCGTGAGAGCCAGGGCGGCAGGATCGCTTCCGGCCGGAATGGGCAGGCCCCGGGCGGAAAGCTCTTCTCTGGCGGCGCTCCGTCGCTTTTGGCGGTGTATAAAATACTGACGCAGCGCTTCTGAAGTGCTGGCCGAAGCCGCCTGATCTAAAGGAACGGCGGCCTCCATAAGCTGCTGCACTGAGGGCGCGGAAAGCCGGCTCAGATAGCCCCGGCGCAGGCGGGCATCATGCTTTAAAAACCGGGCAATGCAGGAGGCAATAAAGCCGCCGCTGGGATCGGGATCGGTTGCTATTACGATTTCGGTAGCCGGTTGGGCGGCCGCTTTCAGGGCGTTGCGAAACCGGCGGTGCTTGTCTTCGGGATTGGCGCGGGCTTTCAGCTCTGGCTTTCCGGTCGCATCATGGGCTACCTGCGGGAGCCAGGCGTAGCCACCGGTAGCCAGCACTTCGAGACCGGGCAGGTGCAGCGCAGCAATGCTCCGGGCTATGGTTGCAGATTCTACGATAAGCAAACGATGGCGGCAATGCTTCATAAAAAGATCCCGGCGGCCGGCATCAGTTTACGGTTTCGCTGCCGTGCAGGTACATACGGTTCGGCCCCCCGGGCGCTCGCCCGAAAATGATGCTGACGACCATTTCTTTAACCGTTTTCATGCTCAGTTTTTCGCTGCTGCTCATCATTGCGCTTTCGATGAGGCTTTCGAGGTTGTTGCCGTCGAGCACGCCAATATTGTAGAGCTCCAGCAGATATCCGTATGCCTCGGTTGAGATAACGCTGCGTTCGGCCGCGTTCAGCACCCGAAGCCGGGCGGGTCGGCGCATATCTGCCGCGCTTTGCGCCCCCCCGACGGGCTGCTCAAGGGCTTGTAGTAGTTCCATATCCGGCGTGCTGTTTTGCCAGGCGCGTTCCTGTATTTTTTGCAGCCGCCCGGTTTCGGCTTTCTGCATAATCCAGGAATACGCGGCCGCCGTTTCGGCTTTGGTGGCTTTGTTGAGCTCGCGGGGATTGAGCTGGTCTAAGGATTCGCCGGCGCGGATATGCCGGGCCATTTGTATGATTAAATCGATAACGTTGGTTCGCATAAAAGCTTGATAATATAATAAAAGGAGTCAGGCGGGGCCGCCGGAGCTACTCAGGTAATGATCTTCGCGGCGGGTCATGCGGGCTTTTTGTGCCGGCGTGCCGTCTTCGTAGCCGCAGGCGTGGAGCAGGCCATGGATGAGCACGCGCTCAAATTCTGCCGTTTCCGGCTGATCGAGCTCCGCGGCCTGTGCACTGATGCGCGGGGCGCAGCAAAACAGCGTAGCTTCTACCGGCGCGCCCGGCTCATGGTATGAAAACGTGATGATATCGGTAACATAGTCGTGCTGCAAATATTCCCGGTTGATGCGCAAAATTTCGGCTTCATCTACATAAACCAGCTCCAAAAGGCTGGCCCCGGCCGGGGCTTCGGCGGTGATTAACCGGCCGGCAATTTCCCGCGCGCGGGTTTCCCCGAAAGGCACCGGCTGGCCGGATTCATTATGAAATGTTAAGGGAGTGGCGGAATCAGGTGTCATCATCATCGAATGAAAAACCTTCAAAATCGACGGATTCTGTGAGGGATAACGCTACGGTGCTCATCATAATTTCGGGCGGAAGCGTGGTGAAGTCGCTGTTGAGCAGGGCGTCTTCGACGTTGGCATACAGACTCACAGCGCCGCTGCGCTCTAAAATCAGGCCGCTGGTTTGTCCGCCCATTTTGCCAAAAAAGGTGATTTGCCGCAGGGTTTCGCTGGGAATAAAGGCCGTACAGTTATGAAGCTGTAAAAAAGCATTATGGGCATATACAGAAACAATGTTTGTTGAAACACCTTCTACATCTACGCCTACATGCACTTCCAGCACTGTTTTTGAAGCTTCCTCGCTTTCCGGCTCTATGCTGAACCGGAAAACTTTGCCATTTTGCTTGCCGGTTGTGCCAAGCACCGTCGCAATTTCTTCAATATTTTCTTCGGTGAATGTATGTATCATGGCGGGGAGGATTGGGGGAAAGGGAGAAGGGGAG
>JBMCPG010000196.1:0-4378 GCA_048626035.1 Cyclonatronaceae bacterium | reverse complement strand
CCCGCGGACTACTAAACAGCCAAACATGGAAGTCATGTTGATGCTGAGCCCGAACACAGGCAGAAATAAAACGCCGCCAACAAAAGAGACGGTCATGCCCATCATTACCCAGAAGGCCAGGCGGTACTCCAGAAAAAGGGCGAGGATCAGCATTACGATAAAAATGGCCGTTACTCCGTTTTCCATGAGCAGGCCAAGGCGCTCTTCAAAATCCCGGGCGGTGTTGCTATCGACGCGGTATTGCACGCCGGGCGGAAACATGGCTTCAGATTCCTCAAGCACCTGCTCCACCGCTTCGGCGATATCGAGCGGCGATTGGTTCCCGACGCGGAAGATATCCAGATCTACGGTAGGCTGCCGGTTAAACTGCCCGTGAAATCCGGTTTCTTCAAAACCATCCCGTATTTCGGCAATATCGCCCAGGGTGATGCTTCCGCCGTTTTCGGAGCTGATTAATTCAATATTTCCAAATTCATCGGCCCATTGCTTGCGCTCCTGCATGCGCAGCAAAATTTCGCCGGCGCTGGTTTCGATGGAGCCGGCGGCCACATCTTCGCTGGAACCGGCAATAAGACTGGAAACTTCGGCCAGTGTGAGGCCATACTCCCGCAGCCGCTCCCGCTGAATTTCCACATGGGTCACATAATCCGGTACATTTCCGATTTCGACCTGGGTGATGTCAGCATTGGCCAGCATCTGCACCCGGAGGTCTTCGGCCAGCTGGCGCAGCGTCCAGATATCGGCATCGCCGTAGATGCCCAGCGTCATTACCTGCCGCTGATTAGATTGCAGGCGCACTTCCGGCTCTTCGATATTATCGGGAAACGTGCGGATGCGGTTCACGGCCTGATCAATATCCTGGTAAGTTTTCATGCGGTCGGTGCCAATCACCAGCTCGATAGACACGCTGCCGCTGCCCTCTCTTGCCGTGGAGCTTACTTCCTGAATGCCCTGCACCCCGCGAATGGCTTCTTCAACCGGCCGCAAAATTCCCTGCTCCACTTCGGCCGGTGCGGCGCCGGGGTAGGTAACGCTCACTTCTACGATGTCCAGCTCATATTCAGGGAACACCTCTTTCTGGATGCTGAACATCGTCCAGATACCGCCGCCAATGAGAATAAGCATCAATAAATTAGCGGCGATGGGATTGCGGGCCATAAATGCAATAGGCCCGGAAGCGCTGGAAGTGGAAGAAGTGCTCATGTAAGTAGATAGAACGGTTTAAAAACGTATGAAAGAGGCCGGCGAGAGATCTTGCTATTGCTCTATTCCGGCTGATAAGCGGTGTTTTCGGAATCCTCGAGCCGCAGCGCAGCGCCTTCCACCACAGTCGCCAGATTTGTGGTGATGATGCGCTCACCTTCCTGCACACCGTCGCGCACGTAGGCAAACTCCTCATCTTCAAATACGATGTCGGCTTCTTCGATGCGCAGGCTGTCGCTTTCCATCAGCCAAACAGTGTCGTTTTCGCGTATGTAATCCCGGTTGATGCGCACCACGTTTTCGAGCTCCCGGCCCGGAATTTGTGCTTCCACAAAAGAGCCGAGAATCATACGCTCTTTGGGCATTTCTGCGTCTTCCTGGCCGTGCGGATCATCTACGGAAATGAGCAGGCGGGCCAGGCGCGTCTGGCCGTCAACGGAGCCGATAAGGCGGTAGAGCTCGCCGGTTCGGGTGCTGCCTTCCGGCCATGCGCTGCGATTGCGGATATGCACGGGCTTGCCGGACTGGCCGTTTTCCGGCATTTCAATCCATCGCAGGCTGCGCTGGGGCACGGTAGCTTCTACCCAGTAGGTTTGCGTGCCAACCAGCTCTGCGATGGTATCTCCCGGGCCGACCTGCGAGCCCACATTAGCATTTCTGGAAAGAATATAGGCATCGAAAGGCGCACGCAAGGTGGTGCGGTCCAACTCCAGCTGTGCCTGCTCTACGGCTGCTTCGGCGGCTTCCACGCGGGCGCGGGCCGCATCGAGCTGTGGCTCACGCAGCACCAAAGCGCGGTTTTGGCCCGGAAGCGAATCACCCAGCACTTCATAATCCTGGCGGGCTACGTTCTGGCGGCCCTGCTCTACCATAAGATCGGTTTGGGCCTGCTGAAGCTCGCTTCGGCGCCGGGCCAGCGTATTTTGATAATCAGCCGGATCTATGCGCAGCATAACTTCGCCCTTTTGCACATAGCCGCCGGGCGAAAAGTTTTCCGACAGAGCCATGACTTCACCATTAATTCTGGGTTGCAGCATAATTTCCTGCGAGGCCCGCACCGTGCCCATGGCGCTTATAACGGGCGTAAAACGGCCTTTTTCGGCTTCGGTTACGTTCACCAGCATGGCTGTTTCTTTAGAAGCTCCAGCCTGGGCGGCTTCGGGTTCGGTATTAAAAATAAGGAGTATAAGCAGCCCACCGGCCAGCAAAATACCAAGACAAACAAGAAGGGTGATGTTACGGCTCATAAAAAAGGAAAGTTAGAATAACGAAAGGAAATGCAGGGGTATATGATGGTTTTGCGGCCTACGATTCGGCCATCATATCAGTTTGGATCGGGCCGGCCAACGCACGATAGAGCGCAATGCGGAATTCGACGCGCTCCAGCCGGGCCGAAAGCAAATCGCGGCGCAGTTGTTGTATGCCATCGAGGGCGGTAAGCACGTCTAAATAATTGCCATCACCATTTAAATATTGAAGCCGCAGCTGGGCATAGGCTTCATTGGCCAAAGTAATCTGCTGTTCTAAGCTTTCAATTCGCTGGCGCTGGTTTTGCTCGCGAATCAGGGCGTTTTCAACTTCTTCAAAAGCCGTTAAAACGGACTGGGCATACTCATACAGCCGCTGATTTTTGATGGATTCATTTTCGCGCACTTCTGCTTTGAGACGGCCGCCGTTAAAAACCGGTGCCAGCAGGTTTCCGGCAAATGAAGCCGCCCAGTTTTGAAATAAATTTTGCGCATTATCGGCAGCTGTAGTGGCCGAAGCCGTAATCGTAAGCCGGGGATACCGGTTGCTGATGGCCGAGGCCAGCTCGCGGTCGGCCGCCTGAAGTAAAAAAAACGCGCGCTGCACGTCGGGGCGGCGCTCAACCAGGGCGGCCGGAATACCGGTTTCCGGAAGGGCCGGGAGGCCGGGAAGGGCCGAGGGAAGCATTTCAGGGCCGTTTTGTGGCGGCTCTCCCAGCAAAACGGCCAGCCGGTGTTCGAGCGTGGCGGCGCGGGAAGCGGCGGCAATACGCTGCTCGCGGGTCGCTTCTACAAGCTGCTGCTGCCGCACCACATCTACCCGCTCAATTTGCCCGATCCGGAAGCGGTTGCGCAAGAGTTCCAAAACGGTTTCATTGGTTTCGGTTTGCTCTTCCAGCAAACTAAGCTGGGCACGCGCATCTGCCAGTTGGTACCAGGCCCGCGTAATTTCGGCCGTAAGCGTGAGAGCAGCCGTCTGATAATCATACAAACTGGCTTGTGCCCGAAAGGCCTCTGCCTGCGCACTGGAGCGGATGCGGCCCCAAAGGTCGAGTTCATAAACAGAAGTTAAGCCAAGCTCGAACTGCTCTCTATCGCGGGTAACATCATTATTATCCCGGCTTGTCTGGCCTTGAGCAGAGGCTTCGAGCGTGGGAAAACGCGCCGCACCGGCCTGATCGGCAAGCGCGCGGGCAGCATTAAGGCGCTGCCAGGCAGAAAGCAGCGTAAAGTTGGATTCAAGCCCGCTCGCAACGGCGGTATTAAGCTCATCGTCGTCAAAACTTTGCCACCACTTTTCCGGCAGCAGCGCCGTGCCCGACTCCGAAAACGACTCGGGAAGAGTTACCGGCGGGGAAACCGATTCCTGCGTTTTGCAGCCAGCGGCCCAGAGCAGTACCGGAATGAAGCACACCAGCCAAGTTGTATAGGGTAATTTCATGAATGCTTTTTATAGACTAAATTCAGGTGCAGCTGTTTTTCCAACAGTAACTATATGTCATTAAAGCGCTAAACCAGCGTTCAGCATTCACCAATATGATTTTTTTTGTTTAAACAATTATTTTCCTTTAGGATGAATGCATTTTTGTGCAGGAAGCCCGGTGTGTAGCTTTGCGAGCATCACAAAAAAAAACGCCTGCCGAAATAACTGAAGGCGGGAAGCCAAACTTGTTTTTTTATATTCAACTCAATTTAACAAAAAATGAAGTTAAAAAAACACTCTCAAATATAGAGGGTGAAAATAGGAAGAAGGAATCAGTATTAGATAGAATTAAACGTTATGGGATGTTAAACAGATTTGAGGATAAGTTGATGTATATCCACAAATCTGATTTGAAAGTTGATTTCCGATATAGATTGATCTTTAAACATAAAAAAATTGAACTTTCGCATCCATTTATATTATGTTTGGCATATATTGATAATAG
>JBMCPG010000195.1:0-4403 GCA_048626035.1 Cyclonatronaceae bacterium | reverse complement strand
GTAGTTGTTCAAAAAGCTGGACGGCACATTGTAGGCGAAAGTCAGGTTTTTAAGGCGCAGGTAGGAGCCATCAGAAAGATAGCGGCTTGAAGGCGTAGTACCGTTGGCACGGAACAGCGTAGGGCGCGGCACGTCCGTGATGTCGCCGGGCTCTTGCCAGCGGTCGAGCTGATCGGTTGTCTGGTTGTCAAAAAACCAGGCGTTGCCGCTGGTGAAACGGCCGCTCGGCAGATAAATATCGTTGCCATACACAAACTGAAACAGCACGCTCAGCTCAAAGCCGCGATAGAAAAAATTGTTGCCAAACCCACCGGTGAAATCCGGGTTGGGATCGCCTACAATGGTTTCGCTGGCCTCGTTGGGATCGTTGGTCGTCGCGCGCGGATCGTCTCCGCTGTTCACATAATACAGCGCATCCCCATTTTCGGGATCCACGCCGGCATATTCGCGCATGAAAAACACGCCGATAGGCTCGCCTTCAACAGCGCGGTTTTCGAAGCCGCCGGTAATAACCTGGCCGTCGAGATCGGTAATCTTATTACGGTTCAGAGAAATATTGAAGTTGGACGTCCACTGGAAATCGCCGGTCAGGTTCAGCGTATTGAGATTAAATTCAAAGCCTTTGTTTTCAAGCTTTCCAATATTCTGAAGCTGCGTGGTGAAGCCGGTTGTGGCCGGAACGTTTACGCCGAGCAGCAGGTCGCGGGTATTTTTGATGTAGTAGTCGGCATCGAAGCGGATGCGGTTGTCGAACAGGCCTACATCCACGCCTGCATCAAACTGGGCGGTTTGCTCCCATTTCAGGTCGGGGTTGGGCGACTGTGAAGGATTAATGCCCGAAAAACCAGCATAGGAGGTGCCGCCGAAGAGCCCGCGGGAGGCGAAGTTCCCGATTTCAGCGTTTCCGGTAAGGCCGTAGCTGGCGCGCAGTTTCAGATTGTTGAGCACGTCTGATTCCGGAAAAAACGCTTCTTCCGTGAGCACCCAGCCGCCCGAAACGGCAGGAAAAAAACCATAGCGGTTGTCGGCACCAAAACGTGAGGAACCATCGACGCGGCCGCTTAAAGTAAGCAAATATTTATCATCAAATTTGTAGTTGGCCCGGCTAAAGTAAGAGACAAACGAATATTCGGAACCGCTGGAGCTGCCATCCAGAATTTCGGCGGCGCTGGCGATACGGCGGAAACTGTCGTTCGGAAACCCGCGGCCTTCGGTAAGGCTGCGCAGGTCGGTTACCTTCTGAACACTAAAGCCACCAACGGCCTCAACATCATGTACATTCTGAAAGGTATTCGTGTAGGTCGCATAGCTTTCGGAAGTCCAGTTTTGTACCCGTGTCCAGCGGTTTACGCCCAGGCCTTCGCCCTCGTTTCCGCCTACGCCCCGCGCGGTGCGGGCTCCGTAGTATTGATCTTCGTTTTGGATAAGCAAATCGAGCGAATATTCGGTACGTACCGAAAGCGTAGGATGGAGTTGATAGCTGGCGTAGGCCGAGCCGAGCGTGCGATAGACGGTTGTCTCAAAACTGGCGTGCTCTTTGTGCAGCAGGCCGTTGTAGTATTCGGTGAAGTCGCCGCTGAGTTCAGGCTCACAGCCGGGAATGGTTTCGCCGTTTTCGTCGAAACAGGTGCGCGGATCAAAAATGGGCGTAATGGGCGGCTGAGCCACCAGCTGAATCGGCGTAGCGAAGGCATTATCGGAAGACAGCCGGTTCATTACGCTGCGGTTAATGTTGAGATTGGCCCCGAGATCGAAGGCTTCATTGACCTCATGATCGAGGTTTAAGCGGGCGCCGATGCGCTCAAAGTCATTGCTGATAAGAATGCCGGTTTCGTCGCTGTACTGCCCGCTCACGTAGAAGCGGGTGCGTTCATTGCCGCCACGGGCCGATATTTCGTGCTTCACTAAGCCGGCCGACTGGAAAGCTTCATCCTGCCAGTTGGTATCGACAACGCCGTCGCGCCAGCCCCAGTTGCCGTTTTCATCCTGGCGGAATTCACCGCCCGATAAAAACTCAAAATCCCCATACAGCGACTCAACGGCAGCATCAGGATCGGTGCCATCATCTATGGCATTGTTGCGCACGGCTTCCTCATATAGCTCAAAATACTGCTCGGTATTCAGGAAATCGCGCTTATTGGTAGGCTCGCTGAAACCCGCCTGGAAGTTATAATTGAAGCGCGTTGCGCCTTCGCGGCCGCGCTTGGTAGTAATAAGAATAACGCCGTTAGATGCGCGCGAGCCGTAAATGGCCGCCGCAGAAGCATCTTTAAGAATCTCGATAGATTCGATGTCGCTTTGGTTCAGATCGGCCAGGGGGTTCGTTGCTGACTCGTTGATCGACAAGTCGTCTGTAGTAATGGCGATGCCATCAACCACATACAAGGGCTGATTACTGCCGGTAACGGAAGAGCCGCCCCGGATCCGCACCTGTGATGCACCCCCAAGTTTACCAGTTTCCCGCTCAATAAATACGCCCGATACGCGGCCCTGTATGGCCGATTCTACCGTATTGACCGGTATATTGGCTATTTCTTCATCGCTTACCGAGGAAATGGCCCCGGTAATATCGCGGCGGGAACGCGTTCCGTAGCCTACAACAACCACCTGATCGAGGTCTACCTGATCTTCCTGCATGGTGAGGTCGAGCGTTTGGTCGGCGTTTTCAATATCGACCTCAAGCTCGCGGGTTTGGTAGCCTACATACGTTAGCAATAGTTCGTAGCTGCCGGATTCGAGCTGCAGCTCGTATTCGCCGTCGATATTTGTGGTAGTACCACTCGAAAGTGAGGGAACAAAAACATTTACGCCAATAAGCGGTTCCCCCGAAGAGGCATCAGTTATTGTCCCGCTGAGGGTATATTCTTGTGCTTGCAGCGTGCCTGCTAATAAAAACAGACTACCAAGCAGCGACAAAAAGTATCTCTTCATCATGAAGTTGAGTTAGGTAAAAGTGAGAATTATTGCCCTTAAATACACTACAAAACGCAGCACTTTTGATGCTTGTAGCTGTATTTAAAAGAATAGTTAAAGGCCATAATCCTACTGATTACCTTTGCCAATCTCAAGCAGAAATCTTAATTAATCCGTAATACTGCCGGGTATGTTTTTGAAAAAGCGCTTTCCGTTCAGTTTTCAGGAATTAATACGGCAGATGATTTTTTCTTAAAAAGGTTTCTTTTTGGAGAGTTATGCTACATGTTTTTGAGGCTGCGCTGCAAATCACGCTTAGCATCTTTTTCGGCGATGGCGGCGCGCTTATCGTATTGTTTCTTGCCTTTGGCCAGCCCGATTTCCACCTTGGCAATGCCGCGTGTAAAAAACAGTTTCAGCGGAATCAGGGTATAGCCCTGCTGTTTAAGGGCAGTATCAATCTTGCGGATTTCATCTTTATGCAGCAACAGCTTGCGGTCGCGGCGTGGCGGATGATTGTTGTAGGAGCCTTCATCAAACTCTTTGATGTACAAATCTTTAAGCCAGATTTCGCCCTTGTGCATATAGGCAAACGAATCGGTAAAGCTGGCGTGCCCGGCCCGCAGGGACTTCACTTCCGTGCCTTTCAGAGCAATGCCGGCCGTGTATGTTTTTTCGATGGTAAATTCAAAAAACGCCTTTTTATTTTTTAAAAGCGGTGTTTTTTTGCTTTCCTGCTGATTTTTTCCAGCCATTCCCTATATCCTTTCTTATAAGCATGATGCCCGCCGGGCGCGTGGCCGGGCGGGCTTGGTGTGTCTCAGCTCTGCGATGCTGCGGGCTTAATCGGCTACGCCTTCGGGGATGGGCCGATCCATAGAGCGATAGACGCTTTCAATCTGCTGGATATTGGCTTGTGCGGCTTCATTCTGTGGTTCCATTTCCACGACCCGGCGAAAATGCCGCAGTGCTTTGGGCATGCGTTCGTTCATGGCCACAGAATCGGCGTGATACATCAGCCATTCGCCGTATAAAAAGTGTGTATCGCGAAGGGCGGTACGAATTTCAGCTTCGCTTGTATCTTCAGCCTTTAACTTTTCGAGGGCCTGGTCGAAGCGGTTATTATCCACTAAAAACTGCACTTGTTCTAAAACCGGGCCGTCGGGCACCGGCTGTTCATCGGCCTGCTCGGTTTCGCCGGCCGATTCTGCGCTTCCGGCTTCTTCAGAGGCACAGCTACTAAGCAAAAGGGTGCCGCTGAATAAAACGGCCATCACACTTAAAAAACGGATTGCATACATATTAAAAAGCATAAATGATATGGATTGTAGAAAAGTTTAAATAATAAATGAAGGTATTACAGCCCCTACTGCACATAAATGGGAGTAGGGCTGATGCAAAGGATGAAGATAAGCATGGTGAGCCAGCCTAAAAATTTCCGGCGTGTATCAAGCGGCCGCTCGTAACGTACCGGCGGGTGCTCAATACCC
>JBMCPG010000194.1:0-4407 GCA_048626035.1 Cyclonatronaceae bacterium | reverse complement strand
CCCGGTAAAATTGCCGCCGTCAAATTCAAAATTACTGTAGCTATAGCTCAGCAGCAGATCAGTGTAGGGTGATGGCATCCATCGCGCAAGCAGCTCCAGCCCGCGATGCCGCGTCTGCCCGATGTTACGATAATATTCCCGCCCGCCTCTGTCCTGAATCTGCTGCAGCAAATCCTTCACATTATTGTTGAACAGGGCCAGATCAACTTCCAGCCCGTATGCCGGGAAACCACCACGCAGGCCGGTTTCCAGCCCCAGACTGCGCTCGGGCTGCAGCTCCGGATTAAAACCACCGGTGCCGTCCGGCCGGTTTACCAGCTCGGTAGTGGTCGGGGTTTCAAAACCGGTTCCGTAGCTGATGTAGCTCAGCCAGTTGCCAAAATCGTAGCTGATGCCTACCATCGGGCTGAAGGCATCAAAATTGCGCTCGCCGGAGGTGTCCGGAAGGCCTTGTGAGCTGCGATCGAAACGATTGTGGTTTTCAAAACGCAGCAGATCTAAACGCAAGCCGCCGGATACGCTGAAATCCCCGAACGGAACGCGCACCCGCCCGAAGGCCGCGCCGCTGTACACATTCTCCTGCTGATCCAGGGTCAGCTCGCCCTGATCGCCGCCCTCGTTGATCCAGTTCCGCCGGTCGTCAGACATCACCGAGGCATCCAAGCCCGTGCCCCACTCAAAGCCATCACGTTCCTGCTGAAAGGTAGAGCGCAGCCCGCCGGCCAGGCGATCTACCTGAATCCAGGCAAAATTCAGTGGATTTTGTAAGCGCCGGGACAAGGCATAAGTCTGCACATTCAGCTCGCTGTTTTCCCCCGTGAAGCGGCGATAACGCGCCCCAAACTGTCCATGACGCGTGTTTTTGCGCGCATTTTGCTCTACGTTCTGCTCAAAAGCGGCCGAAGGAGATTCCGAAGCCATTTCTTCGGTGATGGAGCCGGGATTCAGGCTGGTGGGCGATTCCAGCAGCGCCGTGGTGAGGTACAGGCGGGAGCGCTCGTCGAGGCGAATATCGGCGTTGCCGCCCAGGCGGTAGGCTTCAAACCGGCTGTGATCCCGAAATCCATCCTGTAAAAATTGTGATGCATACACCTGAAATCTGTTTTCATTGCTTATGAACTGCGTTTCCGCCTCGGTTTTATAATAGCCAAAGCTGCCCGTGGTGAAGCGTACGCGCCCCTGGGCTTCGGAAGAAAAATCGGCCGTATTCATCAAAATAGCCCCGCCGCCGGCATTGCCCCAGAAGCTGGAAACGGGTCCGCGCACGACCTCCACTTCCTGAATAAAGGCCGGATCAACTAAACTCATAATCGCCTGACCATCGGGCATAGTAAGCGGCACGCCGTCGAGCAGAATATTCACCCCGCGCACGCCGAAGGCCGCCCGCCAGCCCATACCGCGCACCGAAATGCGTTCCCCGACGGCATTATTATTGCGGTCATTCACCCACACGCCCGGAATACCGCGCAGCGGTTCGGTGAGTGAAAGCGACGGCGCGGCCTGAATCCGGGCTTCATCAAACCGGCGGCTGGTAACCGAAAACGGCGCCCGCTCCGGTGTTTCGGTCAGTCGGGCGGCCTCAATGCGAACCTCCTCCAGCTCCACTTGAAGCGTATCTGAAGGGGCTGCTTCTTGTGCAAAAGCGATTTGGAAACCATATACATCAACAAAAAAAAGAAAGGCCAGGAAAAGGCCGGGCGAACGGCGAAAAGATAATATCATAAAATAAGAGTAAGAATAAAGGCAGATTTATTTTCATTGAAAAACAAAGAAGCAGCTACCAGAACTTTTCAACGCCTGCTAATCGTACCCTCTGCAAAGCTCATAAAAAGCCGCGCTATTCAGCAGCGAAATAAGTATTTTCAGGCTCCTTTGCGCAAGAATAACATCACAATGGCTTAAAATAGCTTAATATGAAAAAAATTCTGTGCCTTATCCTCGTTCTTTTTCCCTGGTCTTTATCGGCTCAAATTAATGAAAGCGACACACTTAAGACAAAAGCCGGGCTTTCGCTAAGCGGATTTTACCAGGATGGGAACGTCGAAACCGTGATTTTCAGGGCGCAATCGGAGCTTAGTTTTAACCCCTGGCGCAACTCCATTTTCAAGACCAACAACTCCTATGTATATCAGGAGTTCGGAAATGTGAAAGCCGACGAAGACGTACTGAGCCTCAACTTCTGGTATCTGAACCCACAGAAAAAAATACATCCGTTCGTGCTGGGCTTCGTGAGCACCAACTTCAGGCGGAAAATAGACCTGCGCTACCTAACCGGCGGCGGATTCACCTATCAGGCCGTTCAGAATGCAAACCAGTGGCTGAAAATCTCCTTATCCGGCGAATATGAGCAGACGCGCTTCAATACTTTAAATTATAACCGCGATGAATACGACGGCAGTTCCTCCATCAGCACCATACGGGGCACGATCTGGATAAGCGGGCGGTATCAACTATTTGGGGAAAGCCTCATTTTAAAGCACGAAAGCTATTATCAGCCTTCTCTGGAAGCACGCAATAATTACCGGTGGCGGGCCGATATTGGCCTGGAGCTGCCCGTTTGGGAGTTTTTGAACCTGAATCTGGGCTATCTTCACACCTTTGAGAGCGTTGTAACCCAAAGCCAAAAACGGCAGGACCGCTTCTTCACCCTCGGCTTTACGCTAAAAAGCTACTAAAGCCCGGGCCCGCACTTTCGCAGTTGATTTCATTGCCGTGGCTGCTTATATTTGAAGTCTTCAAAATTTTGGTATTTTTGCGAGAGTGGTGGAATTGGTAGACACGCCAGATTTAGGATCTGGTGCCGTGAGGCTTGGGGGTTCGAGTCCCCCCTCTCGTACGTTGCAGCAAGCTGTACGTTTGTACAGATACGCCAGCGGTGATGAAATGACAGGCGGCAGGATAAGCGGGCATAATTTTTGGCTCTCTTTTTCCTTCCCTTATGCATTTTACACCGCTTTTTTTGTTTTACGGGCAGCGATCACGCTCAAAACCAGGCATTATTTTTGCTCTTGGCAGTGCAGATACCATATCACAACTTCGCATTAAATTTTATATTTTACAGGTCTGTATGGTTCCGTTAGCTGCCTGAAGCATTTGTTGCCATAAAATGAAATGCAGTACACTATTTTTCATCATCTTAATTTTATTTAACTGTGAATATATCGGTTGAAAACATAAGCTCCGTCGATAAAAAAATCATTATTGAAGCCGACGATTCTGACCTCAAGCCGCGTATTGATAAGGCGTTGCGCAAGTATAGCAAAGATATGGATTTGCCCGGCTTCCGGCCCGGAAAAGCGCCGCTTGGACTGGTGCGCAAACGCATAGGTAAAGAAGTCGAAAACGAACAGGTTGAAGCCCTGGTGCAGGAAGCCTTTCAGGAGGAAATCATTCCTAAACATCAGCCGGTAGGTGAGCCGCGCATGACCTCCATGGATTATACCGACGGGCAGCTAAAGGCCGAAATCATGATTGGCGTGAAACCCGAGTATGAGTTGCCCGAACTTGGCGAGCTGGAAGTCGATAAACTCGTGCATGATGTTACCGACGAAGAAGTCGAAAAAGAGTATAAAGCTACCATAGAGCGCAGCTACGACTGGAAAGAGGTGGAAGCAGCGGCGACAGAAACCTCGAAAGTTACAGCCGACTTCGTTAAGCTGGATGCCGACGGAAATGAAACCGAGGATAAAGATGAAAACGTTGAACTGGACCTCAACGAGGAAGCAAATAAAGTATATGTTGAGGCGCTGAGCGGCACGGCTCCCGGCGAAAGTACTACCGTAGAGCTGCCGGGCGAAAACGAGGGCGAAACAGAGCGCTACAAGGCCGAAATCAAAAAAGTGGAAGAAAAGCAGGAACCCGAGCTGAACGAAGAGTTCTTCAAAGAAAAAAGCCGGGGCGAGGCAAGCGATGAAGAAAGCTTTAAGAGCTTTTTGAAGAGTCAGATTCAAAACTACTTCGATCAGCAGGCCGATGAGCTGCTGCAGGACCGCCTGGTTACCAGCCTTATTGACAGCGTAGATTTTGAAGTGCCGCAAAATATTCTGGATGATGTAGTGAGCGGGCGTATCGAAAAAATACGGCAGGAAAATAACGGAGAGCTGCCCGAAGATTTTGATGCCGAAGCCTACAAAAAGGAAAACGAAGAAAGCATCAAAAAAGAAGGCAAATGGACGTTTATCGTTTCCGACTTATTTGAAAAATTCCCCGATACGGAAATCAATGAGTCGGACGTAGATGAGTTCTTTCAGGCCGAAGCCGCCAAAATGGGGCTGCCCGCCGATATGCTCAAAAACTTCTACGCCTCGCAGTCCGAACAGCTCGAGCAGCTTCGTATGCGCATCCGCACCAACAAACTGTTTGCCAAGCTGGCCGAAGAGGTCAACATAAACGAGCTTTCGCGCGATG
>JBMCPG010000193.1:0-4413 GCA_048626035.1 Cyclonatronaceae bacterium | reverse complement strand
ATCTTCATTTTTATGGCTGCCGCTCCAGTCGTGCATCATTTGCCGCATGTGCTGTATGATGGCATCAGAGTCCTCACCGGCACTGCGGCGCAGCTGCGCTTCGATGCGCTGTAGCCCGAGCTGCTCGCGCCGCTCATTAAAGAGCTCCATCAGCCCGTCGCTCATCATAAAAAGCACGTCGCCGGGTTGAAGATGAATGCGGCGATTCTCGTAAGGAAAGCGGGCCGGCGTGCCCAGCGGCAGGCTTTTAAAGGTGATGCGTTCAACACATTGCCGGCGTTTGCGATACCACAGCACCGGCGGCATTCCGGCGGCAATAAGCTCGGCCTCCTGCCCCTGAAACCGCAGAATACTAAGGCCCATGTACATCATGTGCAGCTTCATGTTGCGAATGCCGGCCGATATCGCGTGCATCATTTGTGGCTGATCCGGCTCGGCGGCGAGGGTGTGGAAATAGCTTTTGGCCGCCGCCACCATAATGCCGGCTTTCATGCCGTGGCCGGTCGCATCACCCAGGGCGAGCACCAGGCCGTTTTCCTGAGCAGAATAGTCGTAATAATCCCCGCCGACTTCGGTGGCCGTTTCCATGAAAACCGAAATATCTATGCCGGAAGCGTTTGGCATCGTATCGGGCAGCATGGAAAGCTGAAGCTGCCGGGCTTCTTCCAGTTCCTTGCTTTTACGCTTGTTTTCGGCCTCGAGCAGCCGGCTTTCGATTTCAATTTCTTTGTTGCGTTGTTCCTGCTCCAGCGATTTTTGGGAGAGCTGTTTTACCTCAAGCAGTTTTTGCTCAAGTTGCCTTTGGGTGAGGGCAAAATCGCGTGACAGAAATACCGACATGGCCAGAATCATGGTTCCTGAACCCAGAATGCTTGCCGTAACGGTTTCGCCGGACAACAAATTCAGGTTTATGATGATGCGGTACAGCACGCTCACCAGAAAGCAGAAAATGCCAAATCCGATAATCCAGGCCCCGGCGCGCCGTGCAAAAATGACGCTTGCCAGGGCGCGCAGCATTTCGAGTACGGCCAGAAGTACGTAGAGTTCGCGTAGCACATAAACGGCTTCAGAATTAAGCCAAATGCCCATCGTGAGCAGCGCCCCGGCGGCGGCAAATCCCCAAAAGGGACGGGGCGTATTTTTTTGATACAAGCTATAGGTAAAGCGCAGGGCATAGAGAATGGTCAGAATCCAGGTGGTCTGCCCGATTTTGGAAAACAAAATGGATTCCTGGGGCGAATGCGTAATTTCGGTGCGGAAAATAGAAAGCACCAGCAGCCCCAGAAATAAGGTGAAGAGCGAGAAGTAGAGATTTCGTTTTTCGCTTGGGTAAAAAGAAAATAGCAGCGCGTGGATAAGGGCAAACACCAGCAGCAGTCCGAGGAAAAAGCTTTGCCAACCGGCTCGCCATAAAGCGGTATCGGCTGTAGAAGCAAGATGATAGGCGGCATCACCGAGCAGAAAGCGGAAGCCGGCCATCTGCTGTTCTTCAATAAAATAGGAGGTGCTGCGGTTTGCAAAGCGCACGGCCAGCACCTGCTCACCGGCTTCGGGAAATACCAGCACGCGCGGCCGGTAATCGGTGAAGGCTTTGTAGCCGCCAGAGGCATCGCCGACTTCACCCAGCCGGAACTGCAGCTCGCCATTGAGATAGACTTCCGAGGCCCCGGTATGCCGCTCAATCAGTAGCGCGACCGGCCGGTTCACCAGCGTGGAATCTACCGAAAAGCGCAGCCGAAACCAGCCCAGCCCCTCCCATTCGGCAAAGGCCAGATCGCTGATAGATTCCCAGCCGGAATCGTCGAACTGCCGGGCGGCAAAGGCGGGATCGTCGGCGGGTTTGTATTTCCACTGATCGGTGAGATAAACGATGCCCTGCTCCTGGAGTAAATCGCTTCCGCTGAGCTGCTGCACAGCCGTTTCCTGCACAGCCGCGGCCGGCCCGAATGTGCCTGAAAAACCCACGCCGAGGCACATCATCATAAAAAATAGGCAGAAGCGGCGCATTAGTTCCGGCTTGTTTGTATGGTAATGCGGCCCGTAAGGCTGGATACCTGAACGGGAATGCTGCCATCACCAAAATGAAGTTCGGCGCTGTTCCGGTTTACATTTCCTTCAAAGGCACCGCTTTGCAGCAAATCGGCAATATTAAGCCCCGAACCGGAGAGGTCGAAAGCGTAGTTCGGATCGGGAGGCAGCGTGAGGCTGATTGCCCCGTTTACCGTTTCGATATAGCTGCCTTCCCCAATGCTTTGCAGCTCCGCATTAATGGTTCCGTTAGTTGTGGCAGCGATAAAAGTGCCCATAATTTCGCGGGCGTAAAGATTTCCGTTTGTCGTGCGCAGCCGTATTTCTCCTTCGGCTTTTTCCAGGCTGATATTTCCGTTGGTGGTTTTGCCGCTAAAATCTCCCCATACATCGTTTGCAGTGATGTTTCCGCTGGCCGAAAACGCCCGCACTTCGCCGGTAAGCCCTTCAATAAAAAGATTGCCGGCCGTAACCTGAAGCAGATGCTCTCCGTTAAGATTACGCGCATAAATATCGCCGCGCGTGCTGCGGATGCGCGAGCTGAGCTGGGTAGGCACCTGCACCACGTAACTGAAGCTGATGTTGTTGTTTTGCCACACCCGGGAATCGCCGCGTTTAGGCTCTACCGTTGCAATGAGTTTATCTCCTTGTTCTTGAAAAATGAGGCGGAAATTTCCCACATCGCTGCCGCCCGACCAAAACGAAAAGCCTTCTTTCACGTACAGATCAATCTGGACGTAATCTATGCGCGGGTTGCCAAATATTTCGATGTTGCCGGTTGCCGTAACCACCGATAGCTCTGTAGAAGGACCGGCCTCAAAACGCACGGATTCATGGGGCTGGCCTTCTACAAGACCGCGCGCGCGTAAAACAGATTCGTAGGCACTGTTTTGCGCCAGGCCGACCGAGAGCATACCGCCAAATATGAAGGTCAGAAAAAGCAGATACCTGCAAATAAAAGAGTTCATGCATGTATAAATTCGTGGGCTGTGGAACCCGAATAATACGCGGGGCGCAGCGATGAGGTTTCAGGCCTTCTGCTCTCAGCACGTACGTTTTGCCTTGCCCGGGCGGCGGGCCTTATGTGGCTACAGACAAAAAAGCTCCGGCGTTGGCATACGCAGCGGAGCTTTTTAAATGATGGCGGCAAAAGCAGGAAGCAGGGCTCAGTCTTCGTAGATTTGAGCGATGTGGCCCTTGTATTTATCGTGAATAACGCGCCGCTTGGTTTTCATGGTGGGCGTGAGTTCGCCGCCATCAATAGAAAACAGCTCATCAAGCAGGGCAAATTTTTTGATTTGCTCCCAAATCGGCAGCGGCTCATTCATGCGGTCAATTTCCCGCTGAATAAGGGCTTCCGTTTTTTCGCTGAAATCTTGTTTTTGCTCGGCGCCGGCGCCTAAATCTTCAAGTACGGCTTCCATATTGGGCACAATGAGCGCCGAGCAGAATTTGCGGCTGGCTCCTAAAACAACAACCTGCTCGATATACGGGCTGTTAAGCAGGGTATTTTCGACATGCTGCGGCGCCACATATTTTCCGGTAGAAAGCTTGAAAATATCTTTCTTACGATCGGTGATAAATAAATAGCCGTCGCTGTCGATCCGGCCCACATCACCGGTATGGAACCAGCCCTCCTCGTCCATCACTTCTTTGGTGGCATCGGGGCGGTTATAATAGCCCTGCATGATGTTAGGGCCTTTGGCCAGGACTTCACCGTCGCCGGCAATTTTGAGTTCTACGCAGCGCAGCGCCCGGCCGGAAGAGCCTTCTTTGATGTCGCCCCGGCTGGTAACCGTGAGTACCGGCGAGGTTTCGGTGAGGCCATATCCCTGATGACAGCGGAAGCCGATGGCGGTGAAAAAGTTCATGAGCTCGGGGGCCAGGGCGGCACCGCCGCTAATCATGCCAAGCAGCTTGCCGCCAAAGTTCGCGCGGATTTTAGAATACACCAGCTTATCAGCGAGTTTATGCTTGAAAGCGCCCAGTCCGGTCGGCGGCTCATCGATACGATAGGCTTTGGCCAGGTCGATAGCCCATTTTCCGATGGCATTTTTAGCGCTCACTTTTGCCACGACGCCGGTATAGATTTTCTCCAGCAGCCTCGGCACGGTGGCAAAAAACATGGGCTTAATATGGCCAATGTCGTCTTTTATTTCTTCTTTGGCCTCCACGTAGTAAATAGGATAGCCAATATTCATGTATAAATAGTTGAGCATGCGCTCAAAAATATGTGAAAGCGGCAGATAGGAGAGAATGAGGCCGCCGCGCTCGCCTTCAATATCGAAGGGAATCCGCTCTACGGAGTATTGCACGTTCGAGCTGATGTTGGCGCGGGTGAGCATCACACCTTTGGGCTGCCCGGTGGTGCCGGAGGTGTAGATA
>JBMCPG010000192.1:0-4423 GCA_048626035.1 Cyclonatronaceae bacterium | reverse complement strand
CGACGGAGCCGTAAATTTCATTTTAGACCGTGCAGACTCTACCGAGGCCTGGCAGCTCGAAACCTGGCGCGACGAATCCGATCTGTAAAAAAAGCTTGCCGCCCCGAAAAGTCTTTGTGGCAGCCGCCCGAAGCTGCAAATATTTGCGCGGAACATCACTAAAAAAGCGCTATTTTAAGGCATAATCAGTATTTGATTTATTTGAAAAAAATAAAATTTTCATCCTCCTTTAAGATCTATTTTTATGAAAAACGTAGTTATTGTCGGCGCACAACGTACGCCAATTGGCTCGTTTGGCGGCGCATTGGCCAGCTTCAGCGCGCCGGAACTCGGGGCAGCGGCCATCAGCGGGCTGCTCAAAAAAAGCCGTTGCAGCCCTAAAGAAGTCCAGGAAGTGATTATGGGCTGCGTGCTCACGGCCGGCATGGGTCAGGCGCCGGCACGACAGGCCGCCATGAAAGCCGGTCTGGATAAATCCACGCCCTGCACAACGGTCAATAAAGTTTGCGCCTCCGGCATGAAAGCCGTGATGATGGCTGCCAACCAGATTCAGCTTGGCGAGGCCGATGTAATTGTTGCCGGCGGCATGGAAAGCATGAGCAACGTGCCGTACTATCTGCCCAAACAGCGCTTCGGGGCCAAGTTGGGCCACACCCAAACCGAAGACGGCATCATCAAAGATGGCCTTTGGGATGTGTATAAAGATTACCACATGGGAAATGCGGCCGAGTTGTGCGCCCGGGATATGGACATCAGCCGGGAAGCGCAGGATGATTTTGCCGCGACTTCCTACAAACGCGCCCAGAAAGCCGCTGATGAAGGCTGGTTCGATGAGGAAATTATCCCGATAAATGTGAAAGGCCGCAAAGGAAGCGTAACCAAAGTAAGCGAAGATGAAGAAATCCGGCGCGTCAAGTTTGATAAGCTGCCGGAGCTGCGCCCGGTGTTCGATAAACAGGGCAGCGTAACGGCGGCAAATGCCAGTTCTATTAATGACGGCGCCGCAGCTCTGCTGCTGATGAGCGAAGAAAAAGCGCAGGCGCTTGGCCTCACGCCATTGGCGCGCATCACCGGGCAGGCCAGCGCGGCTAAAGAGCCGGAATGGTTTACCACCGCTCCCTCCGATGCCATCCCGAAAGCCCTGCAACGGGCCGGCTATAAGAAAGAAGATGTTGATTTATATGAAATCAATGAAGCGTTTTCCGTGGTTTCGATTGCCAATAACCGGCTGCTCGGCCTCGATCCCGAGAAAGTGGATATCCACGGCGGAGCGGTGAGTATGGGCCACCCGATCGGCTGCTCGGGCGCACGTATTTTAGTTACCCTGATCCACGCGCTGCGGCGCACCGGCGGCACGAAAGGCTGTGCCGGTATCTGCAACGGCGGCGGCGGGGCTTCGGCACTAACGCTTGAGTTAAGCTAAGCGTAGCCGGATCGGAACATTTTGCGGGCGGGTCAGGTAGATTCCTTAAACAAGGCCTAAGGCTGACTTGCCCGCAATACATTTGCTTTTTGCAGCAGCAGGGAGTATTTTGCCGAACTGCAAAATTGAATTTGAATTTCATTCATTATTACACCATCCAAAGCATTATATCTATTGCGTTAAAAGATACAGATCATAAAAAATATTCTGCTGCGAACAAGATAAGCCTGGTTGCAGTTTGATGCAGAAGCATTTTGTAAGTAGTCCATAACATCAGGCGGGATTCCGGTATCTTTAAATCAGATATGATGCCCGACCTTTCCGCACCGGCCACCCACGCCTGTGAAGCAGCCTGCCTGCTACTGTTCTATGCTCTCTACCCCGGAATGCTTCCATAGCTACATCAACAATTCATGCAATAAGTTGATTTACGTGATTTCTTTTTTACGCGCAATAAAGGTTTCGGTGCTCATAAGCGGCGCTTTTGCTTTGCTTTGTTTATGTATGAATACGGCCGCCGAGGCCCAGCAGCTTCGTGTTGCCTACGATACCCCAGAGTTTACCGAATACGAGTTCCAGAACGATAGCCTGAAGATTAGCGCTCCGCTTTTCCTCGATGTTCCTTTTGTGAACGGACAACGTCGCTACCGCATCATAGAGCAATCTTTTGAGCGGCGGCCTGTCGGCGAAGCTGAAACACAGCCGCAGTCTTCGGCTCTCACGCGGCAGCTTTCGCCGGAGGCAGAACAGCAACTCCGTAGTGTTCTGCAATCTTCCGACATCCCGTTTATTCAGGCCGGAACTCCACAGGAGCACCGCAAGCAGCTTAAATCAACCCTTACCATCAACGCCAGCCGTTTGGATGAGCGCCAAAACGAATACATTATTGCCCGTTCGCTGCGTATCCGGGTGTATAAAGAGCAAAGCTGGTCGCCGCAAGCCCGGCAAAAAGCCGCAGAACTGGCCGATAAAAATGAAAGCACCCCGCATCCGCTGAGTAGCGGGCAATGGTACAAAATCCCGATTCTGCGCAGCGGTATTTACCGTCTCGATGCAGACTATTTGTCTGATTTAGGCCTTAATGTTGAGACACTCGACCCTGAAAAAATTCAGCTTTGGGGCATGGCCGGAAACGAGCTGCCCCGCCCAAACAGCGTTGCGCGGCCGGAATTCAGCCAGCTTCCGATTCGCGTGGAAGGAGAAGCCGACGGCAGCTTTGGCGATAATGATGCCGTCGTTTTTTATGCCAAGGACGTAAACGAGCGTATTTTTGATCCCGAAGCACGTAGCTGGAGCCATAAAATACACGCCTACGCCGACACCAATTTTGTGTTTTTGAAGGTAGGCGAAGAGAACGGCCGGCGGCTTTCCCCCTACCAGAGCAGCGGGCAGATTGAGCGCGAAATCGACCGCTTCCGGGATTTTTTATGGCTTGAAGAAGAATTATATATGCCCGAAGCCAACCATCGCTCGGGCACGCTCTGGTTCGGGCAGCTTTTTACCCCGGAATTCAGCCAGCAGGTAATTATGCAGGATACGCTTCCAGGATTTATTGAAGGCAGCAGCATCACCTTCGACGCCCGC
Organism: Cyclonatronaceae bacterium; assembly: GCA_048626035.1. Classification (GTDB taxonomy): domain Bacteria; phylum Bacteroidota; class Rhodothermia; order Balneolales; family Cyclonatronaceae; genus Cyclonatronum. The sequence goes on along the minus strand of JBMCPG010000192.1, from coordinate 1,416 downwards.
ATGGCGGGCCGCTCCCGTTCGGTTGGGAACTTTAACTTTTCGCTTAACGGCGCGAATTTTGGCTCTGCGAGTGTTTCGCCTATCACCAACCTGAATTCCTCGACCGGCCGGGCAGCAAACGTATCGAACGTGTTTCGCCAGATTAACGGCGTGAGCCTGCCCGAAAACGATCAGTTTGAGATTTCGGCCAGCTACAGCGTGGCAACGGCCGAATCGCGCGGCTGGGTCGATTATATCACCCTTCGGGCCGAGCGCCTTTTAGCGCCCAAAAACGGAATATTGCACTTTTTAACGCCAGACGATGCGCCGCTGAACCCTACCGGCCCGGCGCGCTATACGTTTACGGGGTTCAACGGGCAGCCGCTGGTGATGGATGTTACCAATCCTGTGGAGCCGGTGCTGATTGAAGCCAGCGGAAGTGGCGGGAACTGGTCGGCCGAGTATCGCTACGATGCCGGCCGGCAGCTCGTAGCCGCGACGCGTTTCTATACGCCTGTGCCCGGCCAGGCGGTCGGTAATCAGCATATTCGGGGAAACCGCGATTTCCCCGACTACCTCATCATCACCGATGAAAGCCTGCTGGAGCAGGCCGAAGAGCTGGCCGCCTACCGCCGCAGCCAGAACGGGTTCGTTACCAGCATCGTAACGCAGCGGCAAATTTTTAATGAATTTTCCGGCGGCGTGCCCGATCCGGTAGCCATCCGGGATTACGTGAAGCATTTATATGATGTGGCTGGCCTTAACGAAGACCAGCTTCCCGACTATTTACTACTGATGGGAAACGCCAGCTTCGATTATAAAGGCATTGAAGACGGCGTGCCCATGCGCAACTTAGTCTTCAATTTTCAGCATTATGTAGATAGCGATAATCTGGGCAGAGTCGGCACCTACGGCAGCGACGATTATTTCGGCTTCTTAGACGAAAACGAAGGGCAGTGGCGCAGTTTTAACCAGCAAAACCGCATGGACCTCAAAATCGGGCGGCTGCCGGTACAAACGCCCGAGCAGGCCGAGCTGGTGATCGAAAAGATCAAGACCTTCGAAAACGCAGAGCAGCGCGGCGACTGGCGCACGCTTTTCACCTTTACGGCCGATAACCACCTCAACAGCTCCAGCAACGACCGCGACCTGCACGCCTACAACGCCGATTTTACCGCTGAAACCATCGATGAAGACGAAAGCGGCATTCGACTGCGCAAACTGTACCAGTTCAGCTTTCCCGTCGAAAATACGCCGGCAGGACAGCGCGTGCCGCAGGCGACCGATGCGCTGGTGCGCCAGATTAACGAAGGCACGCTTGTGGTCAATTTCTCGGGACACGGCAGCGAGCAGACCCTTACGCAGCAGCGGCTGTTTCAATCCTCCGATATTCCCCGGCTCACCAACCGCGAACGCCCCATGATTATGATTACGGCC
>JBMCPG010000191.1:0-4451 GCA_048626035.1 Cyclonatronaceae bacterium | reverse complement strand
TGCTTTCAAATCCGGCCACTTCAGATAAATAGGCCGCCGTTTGCTCGAAGCTGTGCGGCGTAAAGCCCAGATACGGATTAACGGCTACAAAACTTTCCAGCGGCCATAGCGGCGCGATTTTTTTACAGGCCCTATCCAGCGCGCCGGTTAATGTGTCCTGATTTTGGAATGCCGGATGGGTTGATGCTACTGAAGCCTTAACTGAAGACATGGTATGGTAGGTTTCTGTGGGTAAAAAAGTGGATAGATGAAACGGTTATAGCTTCCTGATGAAGCTTGGGCGATAGTGCTGCGCCGAAGCTCAGCGGCGCTCTGCTTCCTGCGCTTTGACGTAGGCGGCCCGAACCGTTCGGTCAGACCAAGCGTTGGCATAAAGCCCGTTCCGGAAATGAATAGCCATTTTGCGCCAGAAAGGTGCAGCCGGGGTAAGAAATCCGGCCATTTGGATAAAAATGACGAGCAGAAACAGCAGCAGCAGCAGGCTTGCAAGTATAGTAAGCAGGACCGAAGGCTGAACCACGGGCGGCAGAGCGGCTCCCATCAACAGGGCGATACCGTTTTCCAGTATCCAGAAGCTGGCTGTAACGGCGGCAGCCACCACTGCCGTCCGGAGCACGGCCGGGAAGCCGGCACCGCTGCGTAAAACAGGCATAAACAGCATGGAAAGCCCCATTACAATAACAGCGCTGATAAAGAGCATAGACTCTTCCTGCATGGGGTTAATGCCAAAAGCGAAAGACAAGCCGCCGAACATCGCAAAGGCCAGCACCATACTTGATAGCACCTTGATGAAGGTTCCGGAGTTTGCCGTCCCCGGCAGAGCAACGCGCGAGCCAACCAGGGTTTCCACCGCGCTGCCAGATGAAAGAAAGGCATGTGCCTTATAAAACGAATGAGCTACCATGTGCAGCATAGCCGCCGGATACAGGCCCAAACCGCACATCAACAGGCTGAAGCCCATGTGCGAAATACTGGAATAGCCCAGCGCCGTTTTCACCGATGTTTGGGTGAGATAAGACAGGGTTCCAAAAAGCGCCGTGAAGCCCCCTAAAACGACCAGAAGCACGGCCGCAAATTCTGCGGCCGTTACCACAAAGGCCAGACGCGCCACTAAAAACGGGCCGGCATTAAGCAGGCCGGCATGCAAAAGGGCCGACACAGGAGTAGGCGTCTCCATCACCTCAATCAGCCAGGCGTGCAGGGGAAACTGGGCAGATTTCATAAGAGCGGAAAGCGCAATGCAGGCCGCCGATAGCTCAACTAAGGGTGGACCAGCCGATACAGCATTTTCCTGAACAGCCGCCATAATACTGCCCAAGTCGCCGGTGCCGAAATGAAAGTACAAACCAATGACGGCGATCAGCAGGAAGCCGTCGCTGAGCCGGGCGGCGATAAACTTTTTCCGGGCGGCAATAATAGCTTTTTGCCGGTGCGGGTAGAATTTGAGCAGCGCATGCAAAAAATAGCTGGTCAGTACCCAGGCAATAAACAACAGCCCCAGATTTCCGGCAATTACAAGCAGCTGCACCGAAGCAATTGTTGCGGCCAGTTTACCGAGAAACAAGCCCTGTCGCTCATCGCCATCCAGATAGGTCTGGCTGAAACGGAGCACCACAAAGGCAATGAGGTTAATCATGGTGAACATCAGCACACTGAGCGCATCCAGGCGGATAGAAAGGCCCAGTTCAGCTACCCCCAGCGTAGGGCTGACATACACCGGCTGATTCACCAAAAGGCCGATGCCGAGGGCAGACAGCAGCAGACTTACAACAGAGGCAACATGGCTCATCCGGATAAGGCCGGCTGGTCGGAATCCTGGTGAGTTTCTTGAAAAAATAGCTGTTAGAAGGAACAGGAGCGGAGCGAGCAGCAGCAGGGTTGCCATCATAGTTTCCGACATGAGAAATATAGGTTAATTAAATAGTGGGTTGCATCATAAAAAGAGCGCGCACGATCTGCGGGCAAAGTCCGGGTACGCTTTTCCCATTCCGATATGCACTCATTTTTTAGCACGTTATCTGATGTATGCGGCTTTTTTAGAGCCGCGCTAAAAATAAATAGCGTAATACATAAATTTTCATTTATATTTATGATATTATCTATAAATATATTTTATGAATTATACCATACATCAGCTCCGGATTTACGTTCAGATCGTGCGGCTGGGCAGCATCACCAAAGCCGCCGATGCACTGTATATGAGTCAGCCGGCCATCTCTATACAGCTCAAAAATTTCCAGGCACAGTTCGATATCCCCCTGTATGAAGTACTTGGCCGGCAGCTTCATATCACCGATTTTGGTATGGAAGTTGCCGAAACAGCGGGGAAAGTACTTTCTGAGCTGGACGTGCTGAGCCATAAAACCGAAGCATACAGAGGCCTGATGCAAGGCCGGCTCGTTATATCATCGGCCTCTACGGGCAAATACCTGATTCCCTATTTTTTATCCGGCTTTTTTTTGAAATACCCGGGCATAGACCTGGTGCTGGACGTAACCAACAGGTCGCAGGTCTTGCAAAAGCTAAAAGACAACGAAACCGATTTTGGCTTTGTCTCTTTGCCAGCCGGGCACATGGAAACCGAAGAGGAACTCCTGGTGCCCAATAAACTGTATTTAGTGGGTAACAAACCTGAGGTGTGGAAAGAGCGGCCCTTAATTTATCGCGAAGAAGGCTCGGCCACGCGCATGGCCATGGAGCAATATTACAGCGTGCGGCCGAATGAGGCCTACAAAAAGATGGAGCTTACCACCAACGAAGCCGTAAAACAGGCGGTTATTGCAGGGCTTGGAAACTCCGTTATGCCGCTGATTGGCATCAAAAATGAAGTCCTGAGCAAGCAGCTTTACATTATTCCGGCGAAAGGGCTGCCCATACAAACCGAATGGCGGCTGACCTGGAAAAAAGGCAAGAAGCTATCGCCGGTAGCACAAGCGTATCTCGACTTTATACGCACAAATAAGCAAGATATCCTGAATAAAGAATTTCGCTGGTATCTCGATTTTGAATAGGTGATGAAACCAGATTTACAGAAGAACAAAAGTGCAAACTAAAAAAGCCGCCCGAATCGCTCCGGACGGCTTTTCAGCAGGGTGATGGCATCTCAACCTAAACCTCAACCTTATTTCACGAGCATCATTTTTTGAACCTGGGTGAAGTTTCCGGCCCGGATGCGGTACAGGTACATGCCGGAGGCGAGATTTCGGGCATCGAAGGCAATGCTGTAGCTTCCCGCATTCTGACGTTCATTTACCAGTTCTGCCACCTGCTGGCCCTGCAAATTGAAGACCTCAAGGCGCACGTCGGCTGCTTCGGGCAGGTTATATTCGATGTTGGTGGACGGATTGAACGGATTCGGGTAGTTCTGCTTCAGGGCAAATTCGGCCGGCTGCTCTACGGGCGGCGTGCTGGTTACATCGTTCAGGCTAATGACTTCACCGCTTGCCATAACGGCCACCAGCTCGAAGGCCGGGCCATCCTGATTGGAAGAAGGATCCAGAAATCCACGTGCCGTGATAACGGCCGATTCTCCGGCAAAAGCGCTTAAATCGGCACGGTAGATCGCCAGCAGATCATCTGTTCCGCTTGGATACAGCTCCAGATCGTAGCTGTCGGCCAACAGGCTTAAATACTCGCTAGCGCTGCCAAACAGGGCATCCTCAAGCAGCGTGAGCTCGCCGGAGCGAACATCAATAGCGGGAGCGTCGGTAGCCGTATGCGTGACAAAGAAATCGACTTCAACGGGGTTCACGGCCTCCTGACGCGTATCTTCAACCAAAAGGAGTGATGCGCTGATATCCTGTCCGTCGGGATTCGGGGCAAAATCATCCGGAGAACCTACCCCAACGGCCGTAGCGACATAGTTCAGGTCGTCGGTCAATTCCAGCGTCTCACTAATCAGCGTTTGCTCGGTGCCCGCGGCGTTAATATCCAACGTGAAGGACTCACCGGCCGGCACGTCCAGATAGGCTGTTGCGCTGCCATAGGCAACATCAGCGGCAATCAGGTCATCATTCAGAAAGACATCCACTAAAGCGGCGGCGGGATCAGCCACGTTGTGGATAAGCTGCAGTGCGGCCACTTCCGGCTCGGGCGCCTGCCCCGGTACATAGAACAGATATACATTCCCTTCCGCACCGGCTCCGATCAGCAGTTCGGCGGTTAAAGCAAGGCCGGTGACCCGGTCGATGGTATCAAAGAAGCTAAGCTGTTCGAATGCTTCGAGGTCTTCGCTGCTGTAGTGGCGAATACCCTGAAATTCGGCCGCGGCATACACATTGCTTCCTTCCACACGTACGTCCCGCGCATTGTTATCCACGGACTGACTCCCAAGAATTTCAGGATTCTCAGGGTCTGTGATATCGACTGTAGTAAGGCCGTTTTCCCCGTCGGCAAGCAGTACGAGATCGTCATCTTCCGTACGAAAATCCATAGATTGTACCAGCTGTCCC
>JBMCPG010000190.1:0-4460 GCA_048626035.1 Cyclonatronaceae bacterium | reverse complement strand
CACAACCGGTGATGTTTTCCGAACTGATCGGGTTGCGTTTGTGCGGCATGGCCGAGGAGCCTTTCTGCCCTTTTCCGAAGGCTTCTTCCACTTCCCGGGTTTCGCTTTTTTGCAGATGGCGCACTTCTACGGCCATTTTTTCTAAACTTGAGGCGATAGTGGCCAGCGTAGCCATGTAGTAGGCGTGCCGGTCGCGCTGCAGCGTCTGCGTGGAAATCGGCGCGGCCTGAAGCCCGAGCAGTTCACAGGTATGGGCTTCCACCTCTGGCGGGATATTGGCAAAGGTGCCCACGGCTCCCGAAAGCTTGCCGACTTCAACATCAACTGCGGCGGCCTCGAAGCGCTTCACATTGCGCTGCATTTCGGCAAACCACAGCGCGCACTTCAGCCCAAAGGTTGTGGGCTCGGCGTGAATGCCGTGTGTACGCCCCATCATCAGCGTATATTTGTGCTTTCGCGCCTTTTCAGCCAGTACTTCGGTGATGCGCAAAAGCCCGGCTTTCAGCAGCGCGTTGGCCTGCTTAAAGCGCACGCCCCAGGCCGTATCCACCACATCGATGGAAGTTAAACCGTAATGCACCCACTTTTTTTCCGGCCCGCAGGTTTCGGAAACGGCCCGGGTAAAGGCCACTACGTCGTGCCGGGTAACGGCCTCAATTTCCTTGATGCGGGCCACGTCGAAGGCTGCATTTTTATAAAGAGCGTCCACGTCTTCTGCCGGAATATGGCCCAGCTTGCTCCAGGCCCGGCAGGCCGCCAGCTCTACTTTCAGCCAGGCTTCAAATTGATTTTTTTCCGACCATATTTCGGTCATTTCGGGTCTTGAATAGCGCTCAATCATGCTAATAAAATGAAGTTAAAAAAATATGAACGTGCCTGCTGCCGCTCAGCCACGATCCGGGGGGACGTCTTCGCTGCTGCCGGAATCGGTGTCGGCATCGGGCCCATCGCTATGCTTTGAGGCATCGGCAGCCATAAGATGAATCCTGATTTTATCGAGGCGATTGTGCTCAATTTCCAGTACGGTAAGCTCAAGGTCTTTAAAATAGACTTTATCGCCTTTGTCGGGGATGCGCTCGGCGAGATGGAAAATAAGGCCGCCCAGGGTTTCAAACTCATCTTTTTCGGTAGTGAGCTGGCGGTCGAGCACATCGGCGACGTCGTCGAGGTCTATCTTGGCATCAAAAATATAATCGCCCTCGGGGGTCATGGTAAAAGCCTGCTCGCCGGCACCCTGCTCATCATGAAATTCGCCGATAATTTCCTCCAGCACGTCATCGAGGGTAATCAGTCCTTCGGTACCGCCGTATTCATCAACAACAATAGCCAGGTGGGTTTTTTCGCGCTGGAAATCCTTGAGCAGGTCATCAATCTTTTTTGAAACCGGGATAAAAAGGGCCCGTCGCGCATTGGTTTGCCAGTTAATAGCCGGGTTTTCTTGTTCCTGAAGTAAATAAGGCAAAATATCTTTCGCATGGATAATGCCGGTGATGTTATCCAGGTCGTTTTCATAGAGCGGAAAACGGGAAGTACTTTTCTGGCGAATAAGGGTAAGCACGTCTTCGAGCGTAGCATCGGAAGCAATAGCGATGATATTCACGCGCGAGGTCATGATTTCTTTAACCGTTGTACTGCCAAAATCTATGACGTTTTCGATAATTTCGCGCTCATCTTCGCGAAGTGTGCCCTGCCGTTCGCCCATCTCGGCAATCGTCTTGATGTCGTCGGAGGTGATGTGCTCCTGGCCTTGTGGAATGCCGCTTTCAATTTTGGCCGTAGAGCTGGCGATGGCGACGGCAAAGGGGCGCAAAAGCACAAAAAAAGTATAGAGTAGCCCGCTAAGCCGTCTGGAAATCGCATAGGTATCTTTAATAGCCAGCACCTTCGGCGTGATTTCGGTGAGCGTAACAATAGCAAAGGTAATGACGACGACCTCGAGGGTGAACACCACGGCTTTGGGCAGGCCAATGGTAGCTACGAGCTTGCTCGTTACCACAGCGGCAAAGACAGCCGTAATAATATTGGCGAAGGTATTGCCGATCAGAATAGTAGCCAGCAGTCGCCGCGGGCTATCGAGCATCAGTTTAATGCGGCGCTCGGTAGCATCCAGTTTTTGCTCTTTATTATTAAATCGGGTTGCGTTTTCTTGCGAAAAGAAAGCAACCTCGGAGCCGGAAAACAGCGCCGAAAAAAGCAGGCCGAGCAATATAACGCCCGTTTGCAACAGAATAACGCCTGTTTCGGCATCGCTGATCACCTCCGGGGCATCCTTTGCGATCAGCTCCGGGGCCAGCAGAAACGTCCATAAAGCCGCCAATGCCATAACCGAGGCGCAGGGCTTATCTTTCTTGCGGTTTACAAACCGGAAAACAACCGGGATACGGAATAAAATCGCAGCAGAAGGAGGTTCCAAACAAGGAGAGGGGTTTTGTGAGTCGTAATGTAGCGGAGAGCCCGGCGCGAGCCAGCGTATTGGGGATCTTCTGGAAGAACAATTCTGCGCCATACATTCGCTTATAGAACATCTTTAATAGCATCCGGAATATACAAAAATTAACTGCTATCCGTATGTAGAAAGCCCTTTATACAAAAAAGCCTGCCCTCCGGGATGCGGAACGGCAGGCTTTCTGTAAAGAAGCACCTTAAAAACAGCGGGCAAGTGCCTTAGAACGGCAGGTCGTCGTCCACGTTTGCCATATCTTCGTCCTTAAAATTAGTGGTCGATGCCGCCGCCGCGTTGCTGTTGTGGTCTTTTTTGCCTTTGGCCGGACCCTGGTTGCCCATGGGCGCGGCCGGGTCGCCGGAATTCTTGCTATCCAGCATCACCATATTCAGAGCTTTAATTTCGGTTGTATAGCGCTTCTGGCCCTCTTTGTCTTCCCACATACGGGTTTCGATAGGGCCTTCGATATATACCTTATTGCCTTTCTTCAGGTAATTCTGGCAGACTTCAGCGAGACGACTCCAGGCCACGACGCGATGCCACTCGGTTTTTTCCTGCAGTTCACCATTACGATCTTTATAGCGTTCGCTCGTAGCGATGCTAAGCGTAGCTACAGCCGTATTGTTTTGGGTATAGCGCACTTCCGGGTCGGCTCCGAGGTTTCCGATGAGCATGGCTTTATTAAGACTTGACATGATACTACTCCGTTAGGTTATTGTTTATTTTGATGTATTGAGTGTAAAAAACATAAATCCTTACACTATTTTTAAAAAAAATGATTCCATGCATATTGAAAAATATTATAAAATAAATAAAATCAATATTTTATAATTTTATTTTTAATTTAGTTGTTCGCCTACAGCGTTTCTGTAAAAACGCCGCCCGAAGCAGGGGGCGGCTTTTGCTGAAAAAGTTGTATTATTAGATCATCACATAAGTGTGCTACAATGCCGTTTCCAACCGGCCGCTGTAAAACAGGCCACATAAGCTAAACGGCTTACCTGGCCCCACTGTTTGAACGATTACTATTTTTAATTTTTGCTACCTATGAGCCGACTCAACGAACAAACTCTCGAATACGTCGCCCGGCGTTTTAAAATCCTTGGAGAACCGATGCGCCTGAAATTGCTTTCCTGCCTTCAGGAACAAGAATTATGCGTGCAGGATTTAGTTGAGAAAACCGGCGCGGGGCAGGCCAACATTTCCAAGCATCTTTCTTTGCTGGTAGCCAACGGCATTTTAGCCCGCCGTAAGGAAGGCCTGCATGTGTATTATTATATTGCCGATGAAACCATTTACGAGCTCTGCGATTTGGTCTGTGAAAGCATTGCCGACAATGTGGCCAGCCTTCAGAAACAATTCAGCCGGTAGCAGAACTGCCTAACATTGCCATTACACTATATTATCTTAATATGATAGAAAAAGGAAGCAAGCTCCACACAGATTTTTACCTTAACATTGTTGAAAACGGAGAAGAAAAGCAGGTGCAGTTCGCAGAGCTGCTTCGCCAGCCGCTTGTGGTTTCGGTATATATGAAGAATAATACAGGAAGTTGCAATAAGCAAAACAACAGCCTTGCCGAACATGCCGCCGCTTTTGAAGCACGCGGCTACGGCCTCGTTGCCATCAGCAAAGATGGCTGCCGTTCTCATAAAAATTATGCTCAAAAGCTGGGGATATCCTATATTCTGGCTTCCGATCCGGAATATGCCTTCGCTACAGCTACCGATTCGATTGTTGAAAAAAAGATGTATGGAAAGGTTTTTAAGGGGCCTTCCCGCTCCGCTTTCCTGATTGATACCGACGGCACGGTGCGCGATTATATAGAAAAAATTGATCCCGCCCGCCATGCCGAAGAGCTGCTTGAGCTCATCGACAAACACCAACGCGCCCGCTGAACAGACCCTTATCTTTGCTTGCGGCTATTTTATCTCATCTTGTATGTCAGCGCCTGCGCTACGGCTTTTTTATGCTAATTCCCGCATTTCCGCTTTCCTTTCCATTATTTTTATCCGAC
>JBMCPG010000189.1:0-4462 GCA_048626035.1 Cyclonatronaceae bacterium | reverse complement strand
GACGGCCAGCAGCGTAAACGCGGCGCCATTCTGATTTTCTTGCGGATTCAAAAACCCGGATGCGAATACGAATACATCATTCTCCAGGCTGGTTAAATCCAGCTGATACGCGGCCAGCAGCTCGTTTTCGCCCTCTGGAAACAGCAGCAGGCGGTAGCTGTCGGCCGGCAGCGGCAGGCTTACGCTGAGATCTCCGTAGCCCAGCGATGAAATCAGGAAGCTATCATCTCCCTCCTCACGAATATCTACACCGGGCGCATCCGTGCTGAAATGCCCGACGGTTACATTGCTGTCCCCTTCGCCGGGAATGGCCGCCAGTGGAGCGAGGAAGCTGTTCAGGCTTGTATCCGCGCCATCAGGATTTTCGGTGAAGGCATCCGGGTCTGAAAGACCGCCGATAAACAGGCGCTGTTCGCTGTTGGCTTCTATGTTAACGGTGGTTTCGTAGGCAACTTCCGTTTCTCCGGCGGCCGTCAGCTCAACCAAAAGCTCTGTTTCCGAGGGCAGGGCTGTGAGCGTGGTTGCTTCCCGGAAGCCGAAGTTCTCAAAAAGTACATCGCCATTTACATACACGTCCACTTCGCTGAGCGCCGGATCGGCAGCGGCGTGTATCAACTGCACAAAACCGGGAACCGACGGGGCTTGCAGGATGATGTCCCAGTTTCGGGCTTCTTCTTCGTGCGGCACGCTAAGGCTGTAATTTACCGTCTCAGTAAAGTCCTGGGGGGCGTCCGGATCGGGCGAGACGCTCACGCCGGGCTGCACGACTATGGACGGCTGAAGACTGCTGATATCGACCTCTGAAGGCATCACAAAAAGCACCTCAGCTGTTTCCGGATTGATTTCCCCGAACACGTCTTCTTCCAGGCCCGGATTATCTTCAGCCAGAAATGCAAAAGCGTCAAATTCCCGCTCAACCGTGTTAATCGGCAAATAGCTGACGCTGCTGCCGTCGCCCTGATCAAAAATGACGCTATCGGCAAAATCTTCCTCATTCTGGCCCCAGTAATTGCCAATGGCGGTAATATCACCGGGCGTATTATTGAATAGCGCGTAGGTCGTGCCGCCGTTTGCGTTTTCATAAAAGGCGTTTTGTCCGGGGGCCTCTTCCGTGCCAAACGAAGGCTGCGCCTCGCCCTGAATGGTAACGCCCCAGAGGTTTCCGCTGATGATATTGCGCCGTACGACGCTGATATTTCCGCTGCCGCTGGCGTTAAAGTTGATGCCGCTGCCGCCCAGGTTGGGATTGCCCTGTATATTATTGTCCTGTATGAGGTTGTCTTCAATCACCGAGCTGATCGGGCTGCCGATTTGCGCGATGCCATAGCGATTGTTGATGATTTCATTATCGCGTACAACGGCGAGGCTTTGGTTCGCGCCTAAAAGATTGCTCAGGCCGATGCCGCCGGCATTATCGTTGATACCTTCAATATAATTGCCCTCGACGCGGAGGCTGTCGCCGGGTGCGCCGGGGCCGAGATTGAGCTGCGGCCGATTGCTGTTGTCGCTCACGTTATGGATAAAGCGGTTGCCGAGAATCTGCGGCGATCCGCTCACGTTCGCACCCGAGCCTATGGCCGCCCGCTCGTTTTCAATAAAGTCATTATTGGTTATGATCGGACTGCTGCCGCTGTAGGTGATGGCCGCCGAGACGTTGGAGGCGCTGTTGTTACGAAACACGCTCTGATCGAACTCCGCCGGGGTATCAATAAGCTGAATGCCGCCGCCGTATTTCACGATGGTATTGCGGAACAAAGTCGGTTCCGCATCCTCAAAGCGGAAGCCATCAAAGCTGGTATCCAGTGAGAGGGTGTCCACAGCGGTGAAGGTTACTTTTCCTGAAACCGGATCGGAAGTAAAGCCGCCTTCGATATTCAGGCGCACGCCTTCGGCTACGCGGATAAAGGCGGTGTCCAGAATTTCAAGACGGTCGGTGGCCGAAATGGTGAGGTCTTCGGAGATGAGAAAGCCGTCCTCATCTTCGGTTACGACGCCTCCGGAGGCATCAACAAGATCGCTCAGGCTAAAGCTGAGGTCCTCGCCGGGCGACACGTATTGCGCCACAGCAGGTGAAACGCCGCCGGCGGTCAGCATCACCGTGAATAATAAAAAAGAAAATAGTGAGCGTAGCTGGTTTTTAAGCATATCGTAGAGCGTTGATTTATAGGTATGATGATTTGTCTGATGCGCCGAACAGCGTTTTGCAGAGCAAATAAATACTCAATTTTAGCCGTTGGCGGTCAAATTGCGATAAGATATTCTTTTTTTGTTTACCACTAAAGAGGCTTAGCGGAGCCTGAAGGCCCCGTTGAGGAAGGGCATCCAAGTTGTAAAACCCCCGCATCTGTGCTCCCGATATCCAGCAAACTCTGCCACTCCTTCAGGAGTACTCGGTGCCAGTAATGAGCGTCACGGGTTAAAAAAAGTCCGGGAAAATTACTTGTAGTCTGCCATCACCTAAAAAAGCCAGCTTCCACACTGAAATCACATCTTCAACAGAGTCTTCAGGCTCTGTTGGACCAAGCCTGATATGCCCGAGCGCGGCAGAGCACTTCAGGCGCTGTCGGGCAGTATCCACCATCACACCCGACGGCAGGCATAGCGCGCTGCGCTATGTTGTTGATGTTGCTCCTTTGGAGCAAAAAATGCTGATCCACATCCGGCCCGGCCCTCGGAACTGTCAGATACTTTAACTATATCGCGACTCGGGCCTGAATGTTTTGTGCTTCATTACCCCCGGGTTTCCGGCCGTGCTGCGCGACGGCCTCCACCCGGGGCTATTCATATTGAACCCCTTTGGGGTTTTGGACTCATAGCTAAACCCACGAAACGGCACCCAGCTCCAAAGGAGCGCCGGGCAGCAGCATCGTGCAACGCGCGATGATAGATTTTGAACATCATCACCATAAATCCGCAAAATTAATTCATAATCCGCGGAATCTGCGTCCCTAACTAACAATCCGGCTAACTAACAATCCGGCCACGCAACAGATGTGCGGCTTACTTGAGCAACATCATCTTTTGCGTTTGTGTGAAGCTGCCGGCCTGCAGGCGGTAGATATACATACCGGAAGCAAGGTTACGGGCGTCGAAGGAAACGTTATAGCTTCCTGCGCTTTGCTGACCGTTTACCAGAACCGCAACGCGCTGCCCCTGAAGGTTATATACCTCCAGCGTTACATCGGCGGCTTCAGGAAGCGCATATTCGATGTTGGTCGTTGGGTTGAAGGGATTGGGGTAGTTTTGGTTGAGGGCAAATTCGGCGGGCAGTTCATTATCGGGGAGAATATCCGTCAAGGGCTCAAAATTCAGCAAAATCTCGAACCTTGTATCGCCCTCGAAGTCTATGCTCCGGCCCTGGGTTTGTTGCAGAATTTGAGCAGTCAGCATCTCGGCGTCTATTCCGGATTTGGCGGCCTGCACCATCAGCGTATCAACAGCAGTAAGGCGGCTCATGCCATCGCCCAGAGCAAAATTGAAAGATTCCTCATTCTGAAGATCATAAATCTGGCCCGTTTTGTTATCCCGAAGCTGTAAGTTCCAATAGTCGGGGATTTCCCCGCGGAACGACCATTTTAGCTCGGCCTCTCCCTCTATGCTGGAATAAAAGCCAAGAGGAATGGTGTGTTGTCCTTCGGCCTGCCTATCCACATAATGCAGGAGAAAAGATTGATCCTCATGCTGGGTAAACAGCGACAAGAACTGGTCCGACATGGGAAACATATAATCCGCGCCGGGATATTCGGGGTCAAAGTTATCGGTGAAGCCGACGGTAACGCCACCCTGAAGTTCCCCATCAGTGCTTGTGGCACTAATATCGATTACAGGCGTTTGAGGGGCAGAATCAGGGAGGTCATTGGGTTCTGTGAGAGTTTCGGTAAAAATTATTTGTGCATCGTTGCCGGTTGCCTGTGCCCAGAAACCTTCATTAGGTTCGAGAATGCCGGGAAACCGCCCGGCGGTAGGATTCAGCAGATCGAAAACCATGTAGTTGCCGCCCTGCGCGGGCGACCAGCTCCAGAAAAAGCGCGACACTTCGTTCAGATCTTCATCCTGAACCAGATTTGCAAGCCTTAGCTGCTCGGAATAAGGATTGCCCATCATGTTAAAACCGGTGTTTTCATAGCTCAAATCGGCCTCGAAGACAAGCGGAAACGGATTGCCGGCATAGCTCATAGATTTAGGAAATGAGCCCGGCTCTCCGGGTTGGTCGTCCTCATAAACAAAAACGGCGGCACTTCGGGCCTGCCCGATAGACTCGTTGCCTGAGAACGGCGGCCGGAAGCGCTCGCTTTCGTTTGCTGCGGCTTCGTCATAAAAATAAACGTTTGGCAAGCCGGAATCCGAGTTCGCGCCGGGGTAGCCTTGGGTCCAGATGCTGGAAAGTTTATTACCAAGGCTGGCATCGGAACTTGAAGAAAGCATGCGATAGCCCTGTGAGCCATCTATAGTGAAAGAAACC
>JBMCPG010000188.1:0-4482 GCA_048626035.1 Cyclonatronaceae bacterium | reverse complement strand
GCGCATCATCCTTCAAAAAAAACGGCTTGAACCGCACAAGCCGGCGGCTAACAGCCGATAAATCTCAGGCCGGCTCCCAGGCTATGCTGCACGCTACGGGCATGAGCCGCGCCGACTTCGACAAGGCCCAGGTCGGCATTGCCAGCATGGGCTGGGAAGGAAATCCCTGCAACATGCACCTCAATGAGCTGGCTACCGGCGTGAAAACCGGCGTGCAGCAGTCCGATATGATTGGCTTTATTTTCCATACCATCGGCGTGAGCGACGGCATCTCCATGGGCACCAGCGGGATGCGCTATTCGCTGCAGTCGCGGGAAGTCATTGCCGATTCCATAGAAACCGTGATGGGCGCGCAGTGGTACGACGGCCTCATCACCCTGCCCGGCTGCGATAAAAATATGCCCGGCAGCGTGATGGCCATGTTGCGGCTGAATCGCCCGGCCATCATGATTTACGGCGGCACGATTCGCCCCGGCCGGCTGCGCGAGGAAAAACTGGATATCGTATCTGCCTTTGAGGCCTATGGAAAGCATCTGCGCGATGAGCTGACCGAAGAGGGCTACGCCGAAGTGCTGCAACATGCCTGTCCAGGAGCGGGGGCCTGCGGCGGGATGTACACGGCTAACACCATGGCCTCGGCCATCGAAAGCATGGGCTTAAGTCTGCCCTATAGTTCCTGCACCCCGGCCACCAGCGAAGAAAAACAGGACGAATGCCGCCGCGCCGGAAAGGTGATGCGTCACCTGCTCGAACACAACATCTGCCCCAAAGATATCCTCACGCGGGCCGCGCTGGAAAACGCCATCACAGTAGTGGTGGCTCTGGGCGGCTCCACCAACGCCGTGCTGCATCTGCTGGCCATCGCCAAAACCGCCGGCATCCCCTTCAGCATCGACGATTTTCAGAACGTATCGCAGCGTACGCCCTACCTGGCCGACCTCAAGCCCAGCGGCCGCTATGTGATGGAAGATTTGCATGATGTGGGCGGCGTGCCGGGCGTCCAGAAAATGCTGCTGCGCGAAGGCTATCTGGACGGAAATTGCATGACCGTAACCGGAAAAACGCTGGCCGAAAATCTGAAAGATTTGCCTGATCTACAGCCCACCCAGCGCATCATCGCGCCACTGAGCAAGCCGCTCAAAGCTACCGGACACCTCAATATTTTATATGGAAACCTCGCCCCGGAAGGCAGCGTGGCGAAAATCACCGGAAAGGAAGGCACGCGTTTTGAAGGCACCGCCCGCGTATTTGAGGGCGAGGAAGCCTGCGTAGAGGGCATTCAGCAGGGTAAAGTGGTTGCCGGGGATGTTGTCATTATTCGCTATGAAGGCCCCAAAGGCGGACCCGGCATGCGGGAAATGCTCAAAGTTACGGCCGCCATTATGGGCGCGGGGTTGGGCAAAGAAGTCGCGCTGATTACCGACGGACGCTTTTCGGGCGGCACGCACGGCTTTGTGGTCGGGCACGTCTGCCCCGAAGCCTGGGAAGGCGGCCCGATTGGCTTGGTCGAAAACGGCGATCGCATCATCATAGATGCCGAAGAAAATCGCATACAGCTCATGATTTCCGACGAAGAACTTTCGGCCCGGAAAACGCGCTGGAGCCGCCCCGAATCGGATGTAAGCTCCGGCGCGCTTCATAAGTTCCGAAAGCTGGTTTCTTCGGCTTCGCAGGGCTGCATTACCGACGGCTGAAGCATTCCCATGCTCAAGAAAAAGATTTCCAAAAAGCAGAGTTGAGAAGTAAGAAACGAACGCCTTACGCCTTCTTTACAGCAGGTATGAACTTTTTTCAGCGTTTTCAGGTATCGTTTTTTATGTCTTTTTCTCCCCGCTTATCCGGATCTTTTATGCCCGCCCCGGCTTCGGGCGGCCGCAATATCGCCGTGCTGTTTTTCAGCCGCAGTGCCGCCGCTGAAAGTCGCAGCAAGCAGTTTGTGAAAGGAAACGCCGCCCAGAACGAACGCATTTCCCGTCTGCTTATCGATACAGCGCTGGATAATGTGCGCGCCTCCGGCCTGCCCTGTTTTGTGTTTGATGAGTCGCAGCAGGTCGGAAAGACCTTCGGAACCCGCCTCAGCAACGCGTTTCAGGCTATCTATGATAAAGGCTTTGATGCCGTCATTTCGGTGGGAAACGATACGCCGGCGCTTTCACAGGTGGCCTGGCCGGAGGTCATCCGAAGCTTGCAGCAGGGCCGGGCGGTTATCGGGCCGAGCCACAGCGGCGGCGCCTACCTGATTGGCATGCCGAAAGCGCTGTTTGATGTCCGCAGATTTCAGGCCCTGCCCTGGCGCAGCTCTGCACTTCTGGGGGCACTTCAGCCGTTTCTGAGCACCGATGGAAATGCCCCGCCGCTGCTGCTTGCGCCCTGTCATGACATCAACTCCGGACGCGAACTGCGCTATTTCCTGCGCGGCCGGTTTTCGGGCCGGCTGCGCTGGTTTCAGCTCCGGTTGCGCGCCCTGCTCTCCTCGCACATCACGGCCGAAACCCGCCTGCATGATGTTCCGCGACCGCATCATCATTACATCTACTCACGTCCCCCGCCGGCAGCAGGATAGCTGTATTCCAGCCGGATGCCATCACATAAAATCCGGCTTTCCCGCTATTGCTGCCTATTTCCGGCCTTGCTGTGCTTTGTTACCAAAGCCCCGGTGCGCATGCTGTATGATGCGCTTCCGGCCCGGAAAAGGCGTCGTTTCCAATTTTTACCCACGTGATGTTTATGATGATGTGTACCCACCCGAAATTCCGTTTCAATTCCGCAGCGGCCCTGCTTTTGATGCTTGCCGCTCTTTGTTTTATGGCCCTTCCGGCCGCCGCGCAATCCTCGCTGAACGTGCTGCTGCTCGATAATCAGAACTATAAACCCATCGCCGGCTATAGCTTTGTGCTTGAAAATGAGGCCATCGGCTATCGCAATACCTTCACCACCAACGAAAACGGCCGCGCGACCATCTCCGGGCTTTCCACATCCGGAGAATACGTGGTGCGCGTGCCGGAAACCGAAACCTATTTTGAGAGTCAGAGCGAGGCCGTACAACTGATTTCAAACCAGCAGGCCAGCGTGGCCGTTACCGTATTTCAGCGCGTTACGGCCGATCTGGACGAGGTCAGCATCACCGCCAGCTCAACCAGTATTAACCTTGTGGATGCGCAGGTTGCTTCCGAGCTGTCGGCCAGCGAACTCACGCGGCTGCCCGTCGAGGCCCGCGACATCACCCGGGCGCTGTACCGCCTGCCGAATATTTCGCAGGCCACCGGATTCTATCCCGAAGCGCCGAATATCTCCATCAACGGAGCCAACAGCCTGTTCACCAATTATCAGATTGATGGCTTCGATAACAACGAGAACTTCCTGGGCGGACAGCGCTTTCGCGTGCCGGTCGGGCTGACCCAGAACATCACCGCGCTGACCAACAACTTTAGTGCCGAGTACGGGCGTACGAGCAACGGCGTCATTAACATCACCACAAAATCGGGCAGTAATGAGCTGGAAGGCGAAGTCTATGCCATGACGCGCCCCGGGCCGCCGCTGGATGCTTCCAGCTCGTTTGCCCAGCGCGACCTCAGCGGAAATCAGGTAAAAGACGGCTTTGCCCGGTATCAGGGCGGATTCTCGGTCGGCGGGCCCGTCAAAAAAGATCAGACCTTCTTTTTCCTGAATGCCGAGCATCTGACCGACCTGAAGGATAATTTGCTGAACGTGCCGCAGCTTGGCGTAAACGAAACCGTGCCCGGCAATAATCATTTCAGCCTGATGAGCGGGCGGCTCGACCACAACTGGAGCGACCGGCTCAGCAGCAGCCTGCGCGCCAACCTCGGGCTGGTCTCGATCGAGCGGCAGGGCGGCGGCCTCGACGGCGGCGTAACGTTTCGCAGCGCCGGAAACGAGCAGGACCGCAACTCTCTGATGCTCGCCCAGCGCACGACCTACCGGGGCGATGGCTTCATTTCGGAAACCGGCTATCAGTACGGCCGCTTCCGCTGGAATTATGCTGATCCCCAACAAAATGATAGCCCGAACGTGAGCGTTTTTGCGCCCAACGACGAGCTGATTGCCAATATCGGGCATCCCGGATTTGTGTTTGATGATACCGAGAACACGCATCAGATCCAGCAGAAATTCAGCTTTTTCACCGGTGGACACGTGCTCAAAACCGGCGTAGATTTCCGCACGTCACACTTTTCGCTGCGCGGCGGCGGCAACCCGAACGGAAGCTGGCAGGTCCGGCTCAGCGAGGCTCAGCTCGAAGCCTTGCGGGCCGGCGAGGTCAGCAGCGATCTGCAGCCCGAAGCTTTGCCGGATGATGTCGAGGTGCTCAGCTACGGCGTGGAATTGCGTCCCAACGCCTTCGAGAAACGGCAAAATATGATTGCCCTGTACGTGGAAGACCAGTTTTCGCTGGGCAGCCGGCTAAACGTGAGTGCCGGCCTCCGCTACGATTACGATAACCTGTCCAAAGCTGGCGCGGATCAG
>JBMCPG010000187.1:0-4491 GCA_048626035.1 Cyclonatronaceae bacterium | reverse complement strand
AAGTTAGCATAAATTGGCAGCGTAGTGCAAGGTTTATCTGTTTCGTTTAAAAAGACGATGCCGGCCGCAGGCACGGCCGGCATCATCTTAAGGAAGCGTTGGTGAGGATGGTTTAGCGCATAAGCTGATAAAGAAGCTGATATTCTTCCATAGGAAGCACAACAGAGGGATAGCCGTTTTGTTCCATCATCATTTTAAGATAGGCTACCATGTCGTCTTCCCGGCTTTGTTTTTCTTGCCCGCCGGCGAAGGCGGATTCCAGAAGGCCGGGCAGCGGCAGAATATCGGCCAGCGAAAAGGGCGCAAGTTCCGGACCCTGCACCAGCTCAAAAGGCTCTTCCGGCTGCATGCCAGCCTGCTCCAGCGCCATATCGAGGGCGAACATCAGGTTTCCGGTTTCGTCGGCAAGGCCGTTTTCTATGGCCTGCCGGCCAGTCCAGACCCGGCCCTCGGCTACTTCGCGAACTTCATCTTCGTCCATATCGCGGCCTTCGGCAACTTTAGCGATAAATTCATCATACAGGGTGATCATGCGGGAAATAAGGCCCTCGCGCTCTTCTTCGGTAAGGTTGCGGCCGGGCAGGGTGAGGCCAATAAGCGGAAGCGTAGGCCCGCCCATCAGATCGGCCGACTCGCCCCGGGCAATGGTTCGGTAATTGAGGCGGAGGCGGTCGCTGAGGCCATCATCATAAAACCAACCCGAAATAACGCCTATGCTCCCGGTGATGGTGTTCGGAGCCACAACAATGGCATCGGAATACATGGAAATCCAGTATCCGCCAGAGGCCGCAACGTTGCCCATAGACACAATAACGGGCTTTTCATCCATGGCTTTTTTCATTTCTTCGGCTACCAGATCGGAGGCCAGCGGATCGCCGCCGGGGGAGTCTGCGCGCAGAATGATGGCTTTAACGCGCTCATTTTTACGCGCCGAGCGAATGGCATCGGCCAGGATGCGGGCACGAATGCCGCCTTCAGTCTGCGTGCCTCCAATAGCATAAAGAATAGCCACTTGCGGTTTTTCGCCCCAATATTCATCATTCGGTAGCTGATTGGCAAGCAGGCTGCTCCGGCCGGTACGGGAAATGCTGCGGCCTTCTAATTCTTTGAGGATGTCCTCAAGATCGGTAGGCCGGGCCAGCGAATCTACGATGCCGGCTTCCAGTAAATCGGCGGGCAGCAGGGAAAGACCGTTATCTATGAGGGCATCAAAGCCGGCTTCATCCAGCGGAGTGCCGGCGACCACCTCGCGACGCGTAAGCTCATAGTAGCCATCAATCAGGTCCTGACGCTGCTCGCGGTCGGCTTCAGAGCCTTCGCTGCGGGCCAGCGATTCCAGCGCGGATTTATATTCAAATTCCCGAAATTCATCTACGCCAATGCCGTAGTAATCCAGCAAATCTTTAAGATACGTGGTGGTGGTGCTATAGCCGGTGATGCTGAGACCGCCCTGGGGGTCCATCACCACATAA
Source organism: Cyclonatronaceae bacterium (assembly GCA_048626035.1). Lineage (GTDB taxonomy): Bacteria > Bacteroidota > Rhodothermia > Balneolales > Cyclonatronaceae > Cyclonatronum. The sequence goes on along the minus strand of JBMCPG010000187.1, from coordinate 3,019 downwards.
TCGGCTACCGATGCCAGGTGCAGTGTATTCATGCCGCCGCGCTCGATGTACACCAGTACTTTTTTGCCCTCTTCCCGAAAGCGCTGCAGCTCGCTGCGCACTTCCCAAACCATGGTAGGGGAAATGGCCATACCGGTAGTATTTACGGCAATTCCGGCAATGCGGGGATCCTCGGCGGCTTCGCGAATGCTGCTAAGCACGTTTTCGAGCGTGCGCCGGTCGTCAAAAAAGCGCCGTGTTTGGTAGGCCAGCGGTCCGCCCAGCGAAAGATTGAGGTAGCGGTCGGGCGTAGGATTATTGTCGAGCACGGTACGGTCGTACTGCCCGAGGCGAATGCCGTAGGTATTGAAGCGATGGCCGCCGCCGGTATCTAAATGGGTTTGCGTTTGCACGCCCGCCCCGCCAAAGCTGAACTGCAGCCCCGCCGTGATGCCATTATCGTGGAGATATCGGCCGGTAAGCCGAACGCCTTCGAATGGCTCTACAGCCAGGCCGCTGCTCCAGGTTCCTTTTCCTACAGCCACATCTTTTTGAACGGCATAATCGCCGAATAAAGCCAGTGCAGGCGTACCAAACGGCCGTACGGCCACTTCGGCCGCTACCTCATAATCGCGCTCCTGCGTGGCAAAACTACTTACTGTGCCAAAAGAAAGATAGCGTGAAGGCCGCGAAATACTGCCTACGCTTATATGGTTTTGCAGCCCGAACAGCTCCGCATCGCCGCCGTACCAATTGTAGGAAAAGCCAAAGCTGCCGGCCGCTTCACCAAAGCCGGTGCCAACCGAAAACGCGGTAAAATCGCTCGGGCCGGTATCGTTATAAAGTGCTGAAAAGCCAAGTCCGGGAAAGGCCAGAAAGCCGCCGTAGCGCTGCGGCGAGCCAAAGCCGCCCTCATCAGAAAACTGAAACAGAAAGTCGGGCCGCTCGATATAGCCGAGCTGCGCGGGGTTGGCTGCCCCGTAGAGGCCGTATTTCAGAGCTCCGGGACTGGTGAGCAAAAAATCGGTCCGTTGCTGAAAAGGCGAATCCGAAAACTGCGCCTGTGCGGTACGTGTGGGCAATATGCCCGCCAGCAGTAGCACCAAAACCGCTGCAAAACTATATGAGTAAACAGGTGGGATTTTCATAAGGCAAAAAATTAAACGTAAAATTGAATAAATAAATGAGCCAAACTATTGAAACAGAAATGACGATATGCTGCGTTGCCCCACATAACATGGGCGCGGCGGGAATCATTTAAGGCAAGGCAAAAAGCTGGAAAATGCCTACTTTTCCACGTGCAGCATACGAGATCAGATTTTTGTTTTTTTTCCTATTTATGAATGGCAATTCTTCTTCAGACTCTTCTACTTCTTCCCAACCCGGCGGCGGATCCCGGCCAGCTTCCAAACAAAGTAAAGCATGGATTGCCCTCGCCGTTATAGTTCTTTTTCTGGGGTTTTTCCGCCTTGCACTTAAGTCAGACTGGGCTTTTGAGCTTTTGCGCGGGCAGGCCGAACAAATGCTGAGCGAAACCCTGGGCGCTGATGGCGAACAAATTAGCGTTGAAATTGACAGCATGAGTGGTGATTTACTGGAGTTTATAGAGCTTGACGGCCTGCGCATTTACCGGCAGGCCGGCTCCCCCGACTCGCCCGGGCAAGCCACCCCGGCCGTTTCCCTGGAGCATCTGCGCGTGGATTACGCCCTGCTGGCCCTCATTTATAAACGTATCGAAGTGCGGAATCTGGAGCTGCGCGGACTTGATGTCATGGCCAGAAAGGAACGCGGAGAAGCCTGGAACTTGATGGCATTACTTCCGCCGCCCGCTCCGGAGCCACAAGAAACCGAAGAAGAAACGCCGTTTGACTACGCCATCGAGCTGAAAAAGTTCAGCCTGAGCGAAAGCCGGATACAAGTTTTTGCCCCGGAGTACCTGCCCGATGGCCGCCTCAGCGTTGAAGACCTCCAGGCGGCGGCCTCTTTTTATTTTTTTGCCCCCGATGATGAGCTCCGCGCCGGGCTGGATGAGCTTGAGTTTTCGGTTCAGGAGGGCCGGCTGCCCGAAGCCCTGGATGTCGCCACTTCGGCCGGTTTCGACCAAGATACCATCACCCTGCACCGCCTGGCTCTTTCTACCGGCCGCTCGCTGCTGGAAGCCGAAGCCCGCCACGCCCTCGACGGCTCCGATACCGAGGCCGAGCTGCGCATTCCCGAACTGAGCCGCGCCGATCTGGCCGCCTACCTCGATGAGCTGCCCGAGTTTGAAACGCTTTCGCTGCAGGCACGCGCTACCGGCGATTTTTCGGAGCTGGAAATCCGCCTCGAAGCGCAGGCCGACCGCCTGGCGCAGCTGGTGATGGGCGCTGCGCTTGAAATTTCGCCCGAGCTGCTGTTGCGCAGCGCGTTCCTGGAAATAGATGAGCTTAACGCCGGGGCGTTGCTAAAGGATGAAAGCCTTGGCAGCAAGCTTTCCGCCGGACGTTTTGAGGCCCGGCTGGAGGGCCGCATTCCCTTTGAGGCATACGAGTCGGCGAACGCAGAGCTGCGTATCGAGCTGGGAACAAGCCGCTTTGAGGCACTGGAACTCAGCAGTCTTATTGCTGATTTTTCCCTGCAGGAGGGCCGCCTGGAGAGCCGGGCGGTGCTGGATTTTCCACAGGAACAACAACTCGAAATAGATCTGGCCGCCACCGGAATCTGGCAGGAAGCGCCCGCCTGGGAGTTGCGCGTGGAAACGCAGAAGGAGGGCTTAAACCCGGCCTATTTTGCCGATGATGAAGCCCTGAGCGGCCGTGTGCCTTTTCAGCTTACCGCCTCCGGCACCGGGCTCGAACCGCCCGCCGCCGGGTCGGAGGAATCCGAACTCTGGCGCTTCGATTTAAAGCTGCCCGAACCCGAGATAGAAGTTTTTGAGGCCACCGAACGCATCACCCTGAATGGAAACTTAAACGCCCGGGAAGTCGAAGCCGACCTTGATTTTCGCTCGCATGGCGGGGCCGGCCTCACGCTTTCGGCCGGCGCAGAACGCTGGCACGAA
>JBMCPG010000186.1:0-4531 GCA_048626035.1 Cyclonatronaceae bacterium | reverse complement strand
TTGAACTCCCGGGCCAGCGATTCCCAGGCGATATAGGCAAAGGCTCCGTATAAACCCACAAGGCCAGAAATCAGGAATTGCTGGATGAAGTCGAAAGCTACGATGCCGGTGGAGATAAACTGATAAAACGTAGGGTAAAAAAAGGTGATGCGAATGAGCCAAAGCGCTATTGTAAAGCTTACAAAAATAAAGAGGCTGCGTTTCCACTCCATGCGCCCTAAAAATATTTGCCGTATGGCCGTGCCAAAAACAATAAGGGCGAGCAGCAAAATGCCAACGATGCGTATGGAAAGGTTTAAAATAGTGGTGTCTTGCGCGGCACTTTCTGCTTCTGCTTCTGCTTCTGCTTCGGCTGAGCCGGGTTCGTCCGCCGCTGGCGATAACTCTATAAAATGGGCGTGAAACGCATTGATACGGGTTCCGGCCTGCCCGTTTTGCGTTATGATTTCGTAGTCCAGCTCAAGGCGTACCGGCCCTCCGGCTACCGAGCTGTGCCGGCGCATAATAAAGGTGCCGGCGCTATCGGGCAGCTCAGGAGCTATTGTTACCGGGCGCGGCTGTTGTCCCGACATTTCAAAGCGGCGGGTAGAGGGCGGCAGTTCGGCCTCAATGCCCGGCGGCTGCGCAAGAGGGTAAAAGGCGCTCACATCATACTCAAAAACTTCCTGAATGAGGTCCTGGAGATAAACGTAGCTTAATTCATTTTTTGCGGAAACAAAGCCATCCTCCCGCCCCGTCTGATGCTCAAAGGAGATAATGCGCCCCCGATTATCAAGTGTCGCTCGGGAAACGCCATAGTTGCGGAAGACATCATCCTGATTAAGCAGGAAAGAAGTAGCACTGCTTTTTTCTCCGGCAATCACTTCCCATCCATTAATAGGAACATGAGCGCCGTTGAGCTGCCTGGGCCGCAGCGGTGCCGAGGCCTGCGCTTCGAGCAAATTAAAAAGTGCCGTATCCTGAAACCGGGTAGCCATGTATTCCATGGTCAGGCTGTCGGCCTCAAGGCCTAATCTTTGATTGAGTCTGTAGAGCCGCTCCTGAGCATCTTCGGCCGAAATATGAAAGCGGGCATTTGCATTAAAATCGAAAGAAGGCCGCAGAAGCAAAAATATAACGAGCCCGATAAGGCCTACATACGTAAACGCAAAAGAGGGCGTGAGGATATTAGATGGATTTTTTCTGGTCTTCACGTGCAAGAGAGCAAGAGTAGAAATAAAAATAGAAATACAAAAAGCTTCAGAGCCAAACGGCAGCAATGTTTTAAGATAGCAAGGATTGACTGTGGTGAAAGCATGCTATTTAGCAGCACAACACAGATTGCTCAAAAAAGCCGGCCTTTTTTGTGATACGGACTCTTCCGGATAAGTTTCAAGCCGGCAGGCAATGGTGAACAGCTTCTAAATTGCTTACTTTAGGTCATGGGTAACTCCTTCGCTTATTCTCCCAGCCTACACGACTCTTTTTCCTTTTTATGGGCCCATCCAAAAAACATATACTTGCCGGGTTGTTTTCCGCCTGCACGCTGGTGCTTATACTGCTTTTCTCGGCCCGGCCCGAAACACAGCCCGAGCCCTCTGACCTCGGGCTGATCGATAATATCGTGCTCGAAACGCTGGCCGAGTGGCGTATTGAAGAGACGGCCGTTTCCTACACCCGCTACCCCGTCGGGGACAGATTTACACGGCGTGAGGCCGTTGTTATTATCCATCCGAGCCTTCCTTCCACGCTCATGCACGCCCGGATTGCGCGCCGCCTCCGGCCTTCAGGCATCCAAGTAATGGGCGTGCGCTATTTTCCTGAAAATACCCTGAAGCTGGATTTCATCATTTACGATACGCTGGTTTATTCACTGATTTTTGAAACAAGTATCGATCCCGAAGAGGAGCAGGAAGGGGCTGAGACGCCCGACATTGTGCCTAAGTAGGCGTTTGGATTCCTGTTTTTTTATCTAAGCGGCCGTTTTGCCTGATGTTGCGCAGGTAGCGCCACAGCAGCCCATCGGCAGGATTAAAAAATAACGCTACAGTAAAAACGAGGCCGGTCATTACTGCAATAGCCCCGGCTATAGAACTATTGGTAAACAGGGCCAGATAATAGCCCGAAACCGAGCAAAAAACCCCGAATGCAACCGAGAGCATCAGCATTTGTGAAAGCCGCTGTACCCATAAGTAGGCCGCTGCCGGAGGAACAATAATAAGAGCAACAACCAGAATAGCCCCAACGCTTTCAAAGGCGGCAATGGTTGAAAAAGATACCGTTCCCATAAGCCCGTAATGCACCAGGGCGACAGGAATGCCCAGGCTAAGGGCCAGATCAGGATCGAAGGCATACACCTTTAACTCTTTATAAAAAGCGGTAATAAAGCCCAGATTGAGAAGCAAAACCATGCCGAGAATCCAAACCGGCCGCGGCCCGAGCGAATGGCTGCCAAACGTCCACAAATCCCAGGGCACGTAGGCAATTTCCCCATATAAAATACACTCCTGATCAAGATCGACTTGCCCCGCAAACAGCGTAATAATGATGACCCCTATGGCAAATAGCGACGTAAACACAATGCCCATAGACGCATCATTACGCAAGCGCCCGCGACGCTGAAGCTGCTCGGTAAGCCAAACCGTGAGCAAGCCGAAGGCCCCGGCTCCCAGAAGCATAGGAAGCGTATTGCGCGAGGCCGTAAGTAAAAACGCAATGGCAATCCCCGGCAATACCGCGTGGGAAATAGCATCGCTGAGCATGGCTTCTTTGCGCAGCACTAAAAAACTGCCTACCAGCGCACAGGCGGCAGAAGCAAGGCAGGCTGTAAGAATAATCCAGAAAACGGACATCGGGGATAAAAAGCGGGTCAAAAAAAAAGGGCCTGTAGCCAACCATGGCTTCAGAGCTTCATATATATGAAAAATCCGGCCAATGTATATACACAGGCCGGATTTCCCTTACAAATAGTACGTTTAAAATTGATGGGGCGCTCAATCCATTAACTTGCGCAGGAAAGCCGGCTGTTCCTTATCGCGTTTATCGATGCGCTCTTTTCGTGGTCGGCGGCCGGCTTCAGCAGTACGGCGATACCCGGACTGGCCGTGCTGTAAAATTTCGTTATTGCGCTGCTCGCGGCTTTGCTCCCGGGGCTCTTCGTCTGCCTCCCCGGCAGAATCATCTGCTGCGCGCCGGCGACTGATAGCCGGGGCATCGAGGTGTTTGAGATTACGTTCGCCTTTCCAGAAAGATGAATCGCCGTTGGTCCCAACGCCGCCGCCGGTGCCATTAAAACGCCGGCGTACCTGTTTGCTGCGCGGCAGTTTGAGCTCGGCGGCTGAGGGCTGCTCCCCGGCCGCTTCGCCGGAACTTGATTTTACCGGCTGACCGGGAGCCAGCTTAGTATTTTTGCGGTCGTCTTCAAAATCAAAACCTGTGGCGATAACGGTAACGCGCATCTCGTCGGTAAAAGATTTGTCAACGACCGTACCCAGAATAATCTCGGCATCTTCGCCGGCCTCCTGCTGTATGATAGAAGTAGCTACGTGGGTTTCACGCATTCCGAGATTATCGCCGGCCGAAATATTTACGAGCACGTTGCGCGCCCCGCGAATGCTTACACCATCGAGCAAGGGCGAGTTAATCGCTTCATGTGCGGCCTTTTCGGCCCGGTCGGCTCCGGAATCGGTAGCCGAACCCATAATTGCGGCACCACCGTCGAGCATGGTAGTGCGAACATCGGCAAAGTCGAGGTTGATAAGGCCCGGCATGAGAATTAAATCAGAAATGCCGCGTGTAGCATTGTAGAGCACTTCGTTAGCCAGCTCAAAAGCCGCCATAAGCGTGGTGTTATCGTCGCTGAGATCGAGCAGGCGTTCGTTAGGAATCACAATAACCGTGTCGCAATTCTTCTTGAGCTCACGAATACCTTCGAGGGCATATTTAAGGCGGACTTTGCCCTCACAAACAAAAGGCGTTGTTACAACCCCTACGGTAAGAATATTCTTGCGTTTGGCGATGCCCGCTACCACAGGAGCCCCCCCGGTACCGGTTCCGCCGCCCATGCCGGCCGTAACAAAAATCATGTCGGCCCCTTCGATAGATTCTTCAATTTCGTGCCGATTTTCTTCTACCGCTTCGCGGCCTACTTCGGGGCGCGCTCCGGCTCCGAGACCGCTGGTAAGGCCTTTTCCAACCTGGATAATGATATCCGCCTTGTTTTCCTTAAGCGCCTGCGCATCTGTATTCAGGGCGATATATTCGACGTTATCCAAGCCTTTGGTAATCATATTATTGATGGCGTTACCGCCGCCGCCGCCTACGCCAATAACCTTTAGCTTTGCATTGTCCTGGCTTTTCTCATCAAATGAAAATCGAGAGCTTAGCGAATTAGACATATTTAGTACCTCTTAAATTGTATTTGGCTTCTTTAAAATCTGTGCGCGTATTGTGCCCGGCCTGGCCCATGACGTGTTTACCCATATTGCAAGAAAATACAGCACACTTTTTAATTTTGTTTGATGAAGGAATCGCAAAATGCCTTTATATAAGG
>JBMCPG010000185.1:0-4533 GCA_048626035.1 Cyclonatronaceae bacterium | reverse complement strand
ATCATCTATAAATTCGCGGTTCTTTGAGGAGCCTAAATCCCGGATAATGCCGTTCAGCACGTTATATACAATATCGCTGATAGCGCCCTCAATTTGTTTAACAACCATGCGGCCCATCACCGGAATGGCTTCCAGATTGTGTAGTTCCTGGTTTTTCTCTACCGCCTCATTGATGCGCTGCTTCACATACGCGCGGATATCCTCCTCGTGCATGGCGTAGCCTTTAGAAGCGGCCAGGCGCAGGCGTATTGAAATCCAGTCGGTAAGCTCGGCCTGCCTCGGGCGCAGCACATCGGCCACGATGCGATCAATTACCGGCGTGCCTTCGTCCAGCTCTGCGCGCACGTTCCCCAGAATTTTGAGCGTTACCTGATCGGTGATTTCTTCAACAAATACGTTGAAATAATACATCACGAAGCGATAGGGCCCTGAGGCTTTAAGATCTATATAGCCCATGCTTTGCAGGCGTACTACTATTGTTACAATACGCAACAATCGGAAAAAGCGAAACCCGCCGATGGGAATACAGCCAACTAAGTCGTACCAGTGCACGAAAGGAAAGTAGTACCAGTACTCAAACTCTTTTCGGCGAACCGACAGCGCCCAGCGCACAAAAAACTCGCTCAGAAAAATGCTGATAAATATCAGGTCGTAGGTGATAAAATCCGGATGAATTTGGCGGGCGTAGAATTCGTGAAATGCAGGAGAAAGATACTCTACGCTATTCCGGAACCATTCGCTGAGGAAGAGCCAGTCGAAGGTTAAGAACAGCAAATTAAGCACCAGCAGCAGCAGCATGAAGAAATCGCCGGCGATATAGCTGTTTTTTTGCTTTTTGGAAGGGCGGGAATCGGGGGAAGCTTGGGTAGAATCGGCCATGAAAAAAAATCAGGATAAAAAATCGGGACGGTAGAGCAGCAGCCGGGCCACGGCCGCCACGGCCAGCGCATGATGAATGTGCCCGTTGCGCACGGCTTCGGCAAAATCAGGCGCGGAAAGCAGGCAGACTTCAATATCTTCGTTCGTATCGAGCTGCTGGGCGGCGGCCCGGCGGCAGTCTTCAGCTAAAAACACGTGGCAATAGTTATTAAACAAAGCCGGATTACTGCTGATGCGCCCGAGCGAGTGCCAGTTTTCTTCGGCCGTTTGGAATCCGGTTTCTTCGAGGAGTTCGCGCTTGGCGGCGGTGAGCGGATCCGGGTCTTCGGCATCAATAACGCCGCCCGGAATTTCGAGGGAGGCCTCTTCGATGCCGTGGCGATACTGGTGTACCAGCAGAATTTCGCCGTTTTCTGTGGCGGCGATCACGTTAATCCAGTCCGGGGCGTGCAGGGTGAAGAAATCGGAGGCCGGGCGGTCTTCGATGCTCATACGGTGCTTCAGCACGTCGAATACGCGGGTTTTGTACACAATTTCGCGCGCATGCCGCCGCCAGCTGCGCAGGCCCGGGGCTGAAAAAAATTCCTGAGATCGGGAAGGCGGGAAAGAGGCGTTCATCATAAAATAGAATATAAAGCGTGAGGAAAGAGAACCGATGGCCTGCGGTTGCATAAACATGCTTAGATAACGCCTGGGTCTGTGCCACAAATTCCCGTTTTTTGCGTACCTTCAGGGTTAATCAAAAATCAGCGAAACAGCCTGAAACCGGCTGAGATATCATCATATATATAAGGGATAAGAAAAACAAGATGACGGTAAACGAAGTATTTGAATATAAGAAAAATAAGGACAGTAGCGCCCAAGACGTTCAAAAGGCTGTACTTGCGGCCTGCGACTTCATGGAGCGGATTTATGAAAGTGGTCATTACGTAACCCTGAGCATACACCGGGAATGGTCGGAACATAATCCTGATATTACCGGCGAGTTTGCCAAGCCGAAGGTATATCGCTGGTATTTGAAAAGAGAGCTCCAAAAACTGATTGATATGGGCGCGGTCATCCGTATTTCCAAAGCCCGTAAGTTATTGGCGCTCAACGATCCTAAGCTGCTGGATTATGTAGATGAGGAAGAGATGGATTTCACCAATAAAAAGATGTTTCTGTTTCGCCCCGAGCGCATCGACTTAAGCCTCGACCGCCTGGAGCACTACACCGGAACCCGGGCAGAAGATTTCCAGCGCTATATTTTGTTTACCAATTATGATATGCACGTGGAGGTGTTCCGGCAAAAATTTCCGGATTGCGTGGTTCCGGCGCGCGAGGGCGTGCAGATGCCGGCCTATCATCATAAGCTGGAAGATAATATGGGCGTAACGCTGGTAAATATCGGCGTAGGGCCGTCGAACGCGAAAACCTGTACCGATCATATTGCCGTACTTCGCCCGGATGTGATGATTATGGTCGGGCATTGTGGCGGGCTGCGCAACCACCAGGAAATCGGCGATTTTGTGCTGGCCTCCGGCTATATGCGCGCCGATCATGTCCTGGACGATGATATGCCCCTGAGCGTGCCCATCATTCCGAATTATACGCTCAATATTTTGCTCAAGAACGTGCTGGATCAATACAAGATGGAATATCGTATTGGCACGGTTTACACCACGGCCAACCGCAACTGGGAGTTTTCGCAGCGCCGCTCGGTAAGCGGTATCCACATCAGTCGCAGCATTGCCATTGATATGGAATCGGCTACGGTTGCCACCAACGGGTTTCGCTACCGGATTCCAAACGCGACGCTGCTGTGCGTAAGCGATAAGCCGCTGCACGGCAAACCAAAACTTAGCGGCGCGGCGCAGTCCTTTTATCAAAACTCCAAGGAAAAACATCTTGAAATTGTCCTTGATGCCATCGAGCTGAGCAAAAAAACCAATCCGCAGGGCTTGCCCAACGCCAGTATTCGTTCGGCCAACGAGCCTCTTATGGGCGGCGGCGACGATTAAGCGAAGCCCGGGCCAAAGGGTGGCTGGCGGCAACGGCCTGTTCTAAAAATTATATCTGAAATTTTTGTAAGGATTTACGCTCAACCTACTCTGTACTGCAAGCATCCATCGTCTTATCAGAATACAGAGGAATCTATTTATGAGTACCGTACATTTAGAACATCGCCGTTATGAAAAGTCCCTTACCACGACTCCGAAAGGCGTACGAAACATGAACAAGCAGGATCAGCCGCGCGAGAAGCTTACGCGTTATGGCGCAGATGTGCTTACCGACACCGAGCTTATCGCCATTTTGATCCGCAGCGGAACCCGGGGCATGAACGTAATGGAAACGGCCACCAAGCTGCTTGAAGAAACCGGCGGGCTGCACCGTATGGCCCGCTGCGACGCGCTGGAAATCAGCAAAATAAAGGGTATCGGCAAGGTGAAAGCCATCACGCTTTTGGCCGCCCTTGAAATGGGCCGCCGCCTCAGCAAAGGCAGCGATGAAGAGCGCATCATTATGCAGCAGCCCGACCGCGTATATGCTTATTTTGGTCCCATGATGCGCGATTTACGCAAAGAAGTCTTCTACGTGGCCTATCTTAACTCCGCCAAAGTGCTGGAGGGCTACGATAAAATAAGTATTGGCGGGACCAACGCCACCATCGTGGATCCGCCGGAAGTTTTGCGTAAAGCGGTGCTGAATAATGCGCACGGCATCATTCTGCTGCATAACCATCCCAGCGGGAATACCAACCCGTCGCGCGCCGATATCAACCTCACGCAACGACTCGTCGATGGCGGCAAAATGATTGGCGTGCAGGTGCTCGACCACATCATTGTAGCGGGCTATGAATACACCAGCTTCAAATCCAAGGGCATTATTCCCTGAAAACGGCCCGGCGTTTTCAGGGAATATGATGAAGCGCGGAAGCGGGTCCTTGTCTGTTTTCGCGATTTAGAGTTTATAGAAGCCGCCGCCGGTTTTATCGCCGAGTTTGCCCGCATCCACCATTTGTACCAGCAGCGGGCAGGGGCGGTATTTTGGGTCTTTAAAACCCTCATAGAGCACGTGCAGGATGTCCAGGCATACATCCAGGCCTATAAAATCGGCCAGGCGCAATGGCCCCATGGGGTGCGCCATGCCGAGTTTCATCACCTCATCTACGTCTTCGGGCTTTGCAACGCCTTCATAGACGCAAAAAATGGCCTCGTTAATCATGGGCATGAGCACGCGGTTGGAGACGAATCCGGGGGAGTCGTTGACCGGAACCGGTGTTTTTCCCATACGCTTGGCCAGGGCTTCGATGGCATCATACACTTGGTCGGAAGTGTCGAGGCCGCGCACAATTTCGGCCAGCTTCATAACCGGCACGGGGTTAAAAAAGTGCATGCCGATTACCTGTTCCGGCCGCCGGGTTACGCCCGACAGCTTTGTGATGGAAATCGAAGAGGTGTTGGAAGCCAAAATGGCGCGTTCGGGGGCGTGCTCGTCGAGCGTGCTGAAGATTTTGCGCTTTAGTTCAAAATTTTCGTTTACGGCTTCAATAACGAGATCCGCTTCTGAAACGCTTTTTTCAAGTTCGGTGGATGTGGAGATGCGCGCCAGCGTTGCCTCCATTTCCGCCTCGCTGATTTTCTCTTTTTTGAGCATACGGCCCAGATTTTTGCG
>JBMCPG010000184.1:0-4553 GCA_048626035.1 Cyclonatronaceae bacterium | reverse complement strand
TCGAAAAGGAACACCAAAGATAGCCCCAAAAACCCACGCCTGTCAAGCGTTTTCTCATAAAAGCGCCGGTTCTTGTAATCTGAATATCGCAAATAAAAAAAGGCCCATCATACTTAATTTGATAGCCCCTTTTTTTAGCGTTATCAAACATATTCGTTAAAAAGAAATGTCTTCCTCAATTCGGCCCAGATAATAGTCCAATAATTTTTCCTGAAAAATGAACTGATAAACGGCCTGTATGCGCTGCGAAGATGCCTGCACAAAGCTGTTGTTGGCTTGCGTAAGTTCCAATAGAGTGGCAGAGCCTACATTATAGCGTTCCTGCTGGGTTTCAAAAGCTTTTTCGGCGGCGCGAAGTTGTGCTTCGGTAGTAACCAACGCTTGGGAAATGGTGCGATAGTCTTCGTATGCCTGCCGTACCTCCTGGAAAACCAATGAACGCTGATCATCCATGTCTAAGCGGGCGTTCTTTATATCTATTTTACTGTATACTACGCTTGTGCGCGTCTGGAACCGGTCAAAAATAGGAATACTCAGGTTAAACCCAAGCCCACGGTTGATTCGTTGATCAAAAAATTGATCGTTAAAACCAACTGTTTCTGTTATTAACTGCCCGCTGTCGGGATCTGGGGTGCGCAAGCGATATTGATCGCTGTAGGAAGAGCTGATGTCGGCACTGAAACTTAGCGTCGGAAAATAACCGCTGCGGGCTGCACGCAGGCCATATTCGGCCGATTCGATATTGAGCTGGCTTGTTCGCAATTCCCGCCGGTTATCGAGGGCAATGCTGATAAGATCAGGGAAATCAAATTCTTGTGGAATAATGGCATCTGTGTTAATATCAGGAACTACGAATTCGTAGTCGCCGAAGGCATCGAGTTGCAAAATCCGGATCATGCGCACCTTGCTGGCCGTGAGTTCATTTTGCCGCTGCAATACCTGCAGCTCGCCGTTGGCCACTTCTGCTTCCTGGTTGAACTGGTCCACCACCGGGCGCATACCCACTTCTACTTGTGCTTCCACCTGCTCGAGCTGCTGGCGGGCAGTATCCAGATTATCGCGGGCAATTTCGAGCAATTCCTTATTCAGTATTACCTGCAGAAACTCGGAAGCCGTCTGGAAAATGGTGTCCTCACGCAGCCGCTCATATTCGTTTTCGCTTGCCCTTTGGTCGGTTTGGGCCGCCCGCAGGTTACTAATGTTCCGCCAGCCTGTAAAAATAGGCACACTGGTGCTCAGATTTCCGTTAATTGAGTTTTGCGTAAATTCATTAAACTCTACCGTAGCCTGGTTAAACTGCCGGCCTACCGCACGGTTAGCGCCGGCCGAGGCGTTCAGGTCGGGTAAAAAGTTTCCGTATGCCTGCCGGACAGATGCGTCGTTGCGCTCAAGGTTATTTTCGGCCTGCTGTACTCCTATATTGCGCTCTAAAGCCAGCTCCACGGCTTCATTAAGGCTAATTTCTTCTGCGTTAGAGCTTTCTTGTGCGTATAGGGAAGCTGGCCCGGCAGTGGCCCAAAATATAATGGCGCCGGCCGCCATCAATAAAACAGTTACCCGGGGAATCCGGCCGCTTAATCGGCTTGTACCTGTTTGATACCCGCAAAGATGGCGGAGATGAGTTAATTGCATGCTGATTTAATTTTAGTAATGATGGAATTTTCGACAGATGCCAAAGCTGTAGCTAAGGCCATAGAAATAGCAGCCATAGCCTGTTCGTGTGTTTGTGTGCCTGCTTGTATTTGATTGAGGCGCTTTGAATCTTGCAGGCAAGCTTTTCGGAGTTTAAAAAAAAGAATGTTTGCGTTTGACGAAAGCTGGCAAGCAAAGTTGCAGTGGGGTATGAAACACGATGAACAGGAAATGAAAATGCGGCTTTTTCATTTCATAAATCTGCCGTTCTAACTTTTTTTTACGTGTGGTGCATCAAATTACGCTGTCTCAAATACGTAATCCGCGGCATCCAACAGCATGATAAAAATAGTTTTTAGCTGAAATTGCCTTCTCCTCACAAATGATGCGGGCGGCTCTATGCTTCTGGCTTTTTATTTTGTTTACCGGCAAATTGCTCATCTACCAGCTCTTCGAGCTTATCGACGATAAAAGTCGTTACTTTGCGGGTTAACATACGCTTAATTTCAGCCGCCACAACGGAAGAGGCCGACCAGGAGGGGGCTGGCGCAGCAGGTGGCAATGGCGGCGGCGGATCGCCAGCACTCTCTGAAGGCTGAGCCTGAGACCGCCCTGCTTTCGATGATTTAGGCGCGAGTACATAGCCCGCAAAAAGCGCAAGCGATATACTGTATGCAGGAAACTTCCGAATCCAATAGGCTGGCCGCAATTGTCGCAGCCGGCTCTGGACGTCGGTCCGAAATGTTTCTACAGAATTTTCAAGTTTGCTTTCAATTTGATGCAATTCTGCCTCAAGCGCTTCCCTTCGCTGCTTGAATGCATCGTTATCAGCCATAGCTGAGGGCTGCTTTTGCTGTTTGCTCATGTGGAATCTGGATGAAAATAAGTATCAAAAAAAACTAATGCTGTGCCCGGGGCAGGCATAACCAACGGCTGCGCTTCATGAAGCCGCCTGATGATGTTCTTCCTCCCGAACCGATTTCAGCGGGGCCGGAGAAGCCGGGTCGGTAGAAGACGTCTCGCCTGCATTCTCGAACGTATTCTGTATAAATAAAGAAATTTGACGTTCCAGCCTATTTTTAAGCAAATTTCGCTTCGTCTTATAGATATAAACACCCATCACTAAAAAAACAAAAGCAAGTGCCAAAAACCCCAGAGCCATATTATCAAAAAAATACCCCAGGCCGATAGCGGCGGCAAAAAGCAGCAAAAAGCCTCCAATAAGCAACAGTGCAATACCCAGCACGTTGCTCAGCACAGCCGCCGCAAGTACGGCACCTTTATCCTGAGCCTCCAGGGTAGCCAGCTCAATTTTTTTTTCTACATAAATCTTAAGATCGGCTACAATTACTTTAAGCGATGATCTGGTATCAAAACTCATACCGGCCTATCGTTTCAGGAGAGTACCGATAACAAAGCCAAGCCCAACGGCCACGCCGAAAGCAACCAACGGCCGCCGCCGTACTTGATCAGAAATCTGATCTCCGGCATTATCAAGCTGTTGCTTCAGGTCTCCTTCAGGCACAAAATGCTGGGCTAAATTACGTAGCTCTTCTAGTCCGCTTACATCCGATTTTTCTTTTTCGAGTTCCATAATAATGGGATTTGATTTACAGGTTTAAAACATGGCTTATGATTGATTACATTATACGAAATTTAGCGCAGGTCCTGAAATGATTTTGTGCCGGCAGATCATCTCCCGGCCATCTGTATGCCTGCATTTCAACGATTTAACCTCTATTATTACTTCTATTATGAATACGCTTGATGTTCTTGCTATTGCCGCCCACCCCGACGATGTTGAACTCTGCTGTGCCGGCACTCTTGCCGAACTTTCCGAACAGGGCTTAAGTTGTGGAATCCTTGATCTTACACAGGGCGAAATGGGTACCCGGGGAACGCCGCAGCAGCGCCTTGAAGAGGCCCAAAACGCCGCCAGAATCCTTGGCGTTGACATCCGCCGAAATCTCGGGCTCCCCGATAACGGTCTGTTTAATACCACCGCCCACCAGCAGGCTATTATGGGCGTTGTGCGCGAGCTAAAACCCCACATTTGCCTCATCAACGCCCCCGACGACCGCCACCCCGACCATGGCCATGCTCATAAGTTAACGCTGGATGCGTTGTACTATAGCGGACTCCAAAAACGCCAGACGGCCGGCCCCGATGGGGCCCCGCAAGCGCCCTGGCGGCCCGCCCATATTTTCTATTATATGCAGGACCGGCCTTTTGAACCCGATCTCGTTTTTGATATCAGCGCCACACAAGAAACGAAAGAAAAAGCAATTCTGGCTTTTAAAACCCAGTTCAACGTTCCCGAAGACGACGACGGGCCCCAAACCTATATTTCAGGCGAAGACTTCTTCGTCATGCTCAGAGGCCGGGCGCGTTTTTACGGGCATCAGATTGGCGTAAGCTATGGAGAGCCTTTTCAATACCATGGCGGGCCTCTTCCTTTTATGGATTTTACCCAGATGCTGCGCCATAAGCCCGTTCGCTGAGTCCTGAAGCCGAATAAGAATATCAAAAAAAACCTAACGCCAAGCCGTATTCAATTTGCAACTCGGTTGCAATACGTGTATATTACAACTTGTAAACAGAAACTTTTTATTTATGGATACAGAACAACACTTTCGCCGTATTCTTCATGAACATGATATGAAGAGTACCAAAATACGAACCCTGGTGCTGGGGCTTTTGCTGCGCTCCGATGTAGCGATGTCTCATAGCCAGGTTTCTGAACAGCTTAGCAAAACTGAGCACGATATCGACAAGGTTACGCTTTACCGCACGCTTAATACCTTTGTTGAAAAAGGCCTTGCTCATAAAGTGGCTACCGAAGACCGCAACTGGCTCTATGCCATTTATGATGATGATGCCGAACACGCCGAAGATGGGCACGAGCACGCTCACGATCGAGA
>JBMCPG010000183.1:0-4557 GCA_048626035.1 Cyclonatronaceae bacterium | reverse complement strand
GCTCATGGCCGGCTGCTCCCCCGAAATTCAGGAAGCTGCCGCCGTGCCGCCCGCCTCCCAAACGGCTCCCGAGCCCGCTCCACTCGATCCGGAATTTACCGAATATTTGCAGCAGCGCATGGCTATTGAGCAAATACCCGGCCTGAGCATCGCCGTTGTAGAAGCGGAAACGCCGCCTGCGTTTTATAATTTCGGGTACCTTTCGCCCGACAGCGCAGCCGCCGTAAGCGAACACACGCTGTACGAAATCGGCTCCATCACCAAAACGTTTACGGCTTCCCTGTTTGCCATTTTGATGGAGCAACCGGCCTACGCCGACGCATTTCCGCAGCAGTCCGATACGCCGGTAAACGAAATCCTGGCCCGCGCAGATATCGATTCTGAGTTCCGGCTGCCCGATTTCGAAGGCGATGCCATCACCCTGAAACATCTGCTCACCCATCATAGCGGGCTCCCCCGGCTGCCGCAAAACATGACGCCCGCCGCCGCTGATGATCCCTATCGCGATTATACCCGCGCCGACCTCACAGAAGCCGTGAGCGGGCTCGAACTTTCCCGCGCACCGGGCGAGGAATTCGCCTATTCCAATTTGGGCTTCATGATTCTGGGCTACGTTTCCGAACTGCTTACCGGCCGGGACTATGATGCGCTCGTAGCCACCTACATCACCGGGCCGCTGGAAATGACGCATACGGCCCGCCTGCCGGATGTGCGTTCTGAGACAGCTACGCCCACCATGAGCGGAGAAGTTGTTTCGCCCTGGCGGTTTGAAGAGCTGCGCGGCCTGGGCGAACTGCACAGTAATGCCCGGGATATGGCCCGCTATGTGCAGGCACAGCTTGGGCAGCATGAATTTGAGTATTCCGCTTCATTTGCCGGGCTTCATGCGCCGGCTACGGCCGTTGACGAAGCGTTTAATATGGGCCTGAGCTGGTTCCGTGAGGAGTCGGCCGGACAAACGCTCATTTCGCACGGCGGCGGTACGGGCGGCTTTCGCAGCTACATCAGTTTTCATCCGGAATCCGGGCGGGGCGTGGCCGTGCTCACCAATAGCGGAAGCGACGTGGCCGACATTGCCCGGCACCTGCTCAATCCGCAGGCAGCATTGCGCCCGCTGCCCGACACTACGCCGCAGGATGAAGCGCTGCTGAGCCGCCTCACCGGGTTTTACCTCAGCGATATGCTTCCGATGCTCACGGTTTCTGAGCGCGACGGCATTCTTACCGCCCGGCTCGACGGCCAGTCTTCTTTCGCACTGGAGCGTGTGGAACCCGATGGAGATGCCATCATATTTAAAAACAACAATTTTGGGGTGGAATTAGAGTTTTTCTTTGATGATAGCGCCGCCCGCGCCGAAGCAGTAGAATTACGCCAGGCCGGCCAAGAATTTCGCTTTTCATACAGCGAAGAAGCCCCGGAAGGCCCCGAAGCCATCGCCCTTTCCACGGAAGAACTCCGCCAATATGTGGGGAGTTATGATGCCGCCATTGGCATGAGCTACGAAATGTTTCTCGACGGCGAACGCCTGATGGCCCGGCTCACCGGACAACCGGCTTCGCAAATTTACCCCGAAGGCAACGACCGCTTTTTCTATACAGCCGTGCCCGCTGCACTGGAATTTCGGCGGGATGAAAACGGCCTTATCGAAGCCGTAGAGCTGCAGCAGGGCGGCCAGCAAATTTTGTTTTTGCGCAACAAAGACGAGCCGAACAGGTGATGGCATCGGGGCTGGAACTTCTTTAAGGGGCGAGATGGCATCATCATAAAAAAGCCAAAAAAATCGTATCTTTATTATTTGCATGTTGGCATCATAATTGTTGTTTATATAATGAAGCTAAATATGTGCGCGTTTAAATTTATAGTATCCGACATTATTTCTGCGCCCCAGAACCTACAAGAGCTCTTTTTCACGATTCCGAGTCCCGATTTTATTTTTTTGTTATGACTATAGAGATGTTTAAATCCAAGCTGCACATGCTCACCGTAACCCAGGCGGAGCTCTACTATGAAGGCAGCATCACCATAGATGAAGACCTGCTTGAGGCCGGTAAGCTATTGCCCTACGAAAAAGTGCAGATCGTGAACGTTAACAACGGTCAGCGCATGGAAACGTACACCATTCCCGGACCGCGCGGCAGTAAAGTGGTTTGCCTCAACGGCCCGGCCGCCCGGCTAACGGCCGTAGGCGACCGCATCATCGTGATTTCGTACGCCCGCATGACGCCTGAAGAGGCCAAAAGCCACAAGCCGCATACCGTTATCATGAATAAAGACAACGAGCCGGCGCGGGTCATTAGTGATTCGGTCTATAATCAAAACTACGCCGAAGATGTAGGCCTGAATCCCTGAATTTGCGGCAGCAACGGCTTTCCGGCTCCAATTTCATTTTCTTTTTTATCTGTAAAACCAGACCGGCTGTCCGCTTCGTCTGGTTTTTGTATTTTAAGGCATCAAAATTAGCTTTCATCCTTTTCCACTCACGTTTTTCCCGACCGTATGAGCGCTTCCGACCCGGACAAACTTTTCCTGATTGATGGGCACGCCCTGGCCTATCGCTCCCATTTTGCTTTTATCAACGCTAATCTTAGAAACGCAGACGGCATTCCTACCGGCCCGCTTTTAGGCTTTGCGAATACTTTAGTGAAGCTGCTGGAAACAGCCAGGCCTACGCATATTGCCGTAGTCTGGGACACCAGCGCGCCCACTTTCCGGCACGAGATGGACGAAAATTACAAGGCCAACCGTCCGCCTCAGCCCGACGAACTTCGCCAAACCATTCCGCTCATGAAAGAAATGGTGAGCTATCTGGGCTTTCAGAATTTGCAGCAAGACGGCTACGAGGCCGACGACATCATCGGCACCATTGCCTACAAGGCGGGTGCCGACGGCACAGACGTGTTTATGGTAACGCCCGACAAAGACTTTATGCAGTTGGTTACCGAAAAAGTGCGCATGCTTAAACCGCTCACCAAAGGCGATGGGTTTAAGGTGATAGATCCCGAAGGCGTAGTCGAATATTTTGGCGTACCGCCGGAAAAAGTCGTGGACGTGCTGGCCATCATCGGGGATACCTCCGACAATATTCCCGGCGTGCCGGGCATTGGCAAAAAAGGCGCCCCTAAACTCATTCAAAAATATGGAAGTCTCGAAGCGGCCATTGAAGCCGCCCCGGGCATGAAGGCCAAGCGCGCGCGGGAAGGCCTGGGCGAGAACAAAGAGCAGGCGCTGCTTTCCAAGAAGATGATCGTTATTAATACGGCTGTGCCCGACACCTGCGCCTGGACGGCCCTGAAATGGGACGGACCCCAGACAGAGCCGCTGGTAGATTTTTTTAAGCGCATGGAGTTCAATACTCTGCGGCGCAAATTCAGCGGTGAAGCCCCTCCGCCTAAAGCTATAAATAAAACCCAGGGAGATCTGTTTAGCGGGGTGGATACGCCCGCTTCTACCGATGATACCGAGCCCCTGAACACCTATATAGCCGAAAATGTAATCTATAAACTGGTAAAAACACCCGCCGGACTGAGCGCTCTCGCCGAAGCCCTGGCGCAGGCAGATGCCATTTGTTTCGATACCGAAACCACAGGAACGGATGCCCTCACGGCCGAGCTCGTTGGCTTAGCCTTTGCTGTAAAAGCTGGAGAAGCCTGGTATCTGAGCATAGATGAAAGCGGGCAGAAGGGCTTGCCGCTGGCCGATATCAAAGAAGCCCTTGCAAATTTCCTGAGCGCCGATACCCTCAAGATTGCCCACAATTATAAGTATGATTTCACCGTGCTGCACCGGCACGGCATGGAGTTGAAAGGCCGCATTTTTGATACTATGATTGCCGCCTACCTGATCGATTCGGCGCAGCGTCTGAGCATGGACGAGCTGAGCAAGCGCTACCTGAACTACCGCCCGATTTCCATCACCGAACTCATCGGCAAAGGAAAACAGCAGAAGTCGATGCGGGATATTCCGGTAGAAGAGGTCTATCCGTATGCCTGCGAAGATGCCGACATCACGTTTCAGCTTTATGAACTGCTGCACAAAAAGCTGGAAGAAGATGCCCTGCTGAAGGTCGCCGAAACCCTTGAATTCCCCCTCATTCCCGTATTGGCCCACATGGAGATGAACGGCGTGAAGCTCGATACTGAAATGCTGGCCGGCTTTTCGCAGCAGCTGGGCGAAGATATGCGAGCCGTTCAGCAAAAAATTTATGAGGCCGCCGGAGAAGAATTTAACATCAACAGCCCGGCACAGTTGAGCAAAATTTTATTTGAAAAGCTGGAGCTGCCGTCGGGCAAAAAAACGAAATCCGGCAGCTACTCCACCGGCGAGCAGATTCTCAGCGAGCTGGCGCATTCCTACGAAATCGCCTCTTTAGTGCTCGATTACCGTTCGCTGAGCAAGCTGAAATCTACCTATGCAGATGCCCTGCCCAAGCTCATTAATGAAGAAAGCGGGCGGGTGCACACCAGTTTTAATCAGCAGATTGCCGCCACGGGCCGGCTAAGCTCCTCGCATCCCAATTTGCAAAATATTCCCATTCGCACCGAGCGCGGCCGGGAAATC
>JBMCPG010000182.1:0-4559 GCA_048626035.1 Cyclonatronaceae bacterium | reverse complement strand
ACCCCGGTGCCATTTTCAGGCATCGGGGCTTTACTGTTGTACCGCTGACCGGACTCGAACCGGTACGGACGTTTCACGTCCATCAGATTTTAAGTCTGACGTGTCTACCAATTCCACCACAGCGGCAGGATGTTTTTTTCGAAGCGTGTAAATATACGGCAAAAAGAGGCCGTCTTACAAACTCAATTATTTTCCTGCGGTGGCTGTCATGTTGGTTATCCCGCCATTTGTGCCTGCGGGACTTCTACGCCGGCGGCCTGCGTCATGAGGGTAAACAGATCTGTGTTTCTGGTGAGGGAGCCGATCTGTTCCTGCCCTACGCCCAGTACGGCCAGTTCTACATAATCGGTAGTATGTGCAGTACCCAGAAAAGCTACGCTGGTGTGGTTCGACATGATGTCGCAGAGTACCATCGACGGCCGCCCGCGCATTGCGTAGGGAGAGCTGAATTCACCACGGAGCGATTGCTGCAGCATACGTGCATGCTCCCGGTCAATTTCCAGGCGGGTAGCTTCTTCTACGCGTGCCATAATCTGATTTACAGAGGAGCCGTCGTCCAGGCCGCGCAGTATCCAGTTGTTGGTGTAACGAAACTCCTGAATCTTGTCGAAGTTGGGAAGCGAATCATTGTAATACTGCCCCGCTCCGTTCAGGCCGGGGTTGGCATTGCCGTGGTCGGAGGCAATTATGATTTGCGTTTCTTCCGGGTGGCGATCGTAAAATTCCATGGCTACTTCTATAGCTTCATCGAAGGCAAGCTGATCGTAAATAAGCCCGGCGGCGTCGGCGGAGTGGGCCGCATGATCCACCCGTGCGCCCTCAATTTGCAGAATGAAGCCCTCCCCGGAAGCTTCCAGGCTGTTTATGGCGTAGCGGGACATTTCGGCCAGCGTCGGTACATCGCGCCTGAGCTGCGGCGTGTTCTGATGATCGAGCATGTAGGGCAGGTGGCTGTCGGTGAAGATGCCGAGAGTGCGCTCAAATTCGCTTGCTTCGCCCAGTTCGGCCTTCGTACGGGCTACTTTATAGCCTTTCTCGTTAAACTCAGCATACAGATTGCGGCCGTCGTCGCGGCTGCTGCCATCAAAAAAACGGTTGCCCCCGCCCAGAATGATATCAATTTCGCGCTGCAAATATTGTTCGGCGATGAGGTCTTCCATGCCGCGCTGTGCCACATTGGCGGCAAAACCGGCCGGCGTGGCGTGGGTGATGCGCGCGCTGGAAACCAGGGCCGTTTTTCTGCCCGCTTCTTTGAACAGGGGCAGAATCGGGCGGTATTCGGTGCCGTCGTTGTCCATGTTCACGTTGCCGTTGTAAATGCGCTTACCACTTCCCCAGGAAGAGGAGACCGCCGCCGAATCGGGAACCGTGGAATTGCCCGTTTCCATATCCATCAGGCCGCGTGCTACTTTATTTTCCTCATAGAGTGAAATCCATTTGGAGGCTTTGCCATACTGCCGGCGGCGCATCATGTCGGCCATTTGCAGCGTGCCATGGCTCATGCCGTCGGAAACCAAAAAAATCACATATTTGGCTTTTCCGGCGTAGGAAGCGCTGCTGCCGGCCGAAATATTGGTTGTGGTAGCTTCGGTTTCGGGCGCGCAACCAGCCAGCCCGGCCGTGCCCACGAACAGGCCGGAAAGCGCGCCGAATTTCAAAAAGTCTTTACGATTCATGCCGAAATCCGGCTGCCGGTTTTCATTTATTTTATTCTGCTTGTTTTTCGATTGCTTAGCCATAACAGTTCAGATCGCTATAGGTTAATAAAAGTAGCTTCAACACTCAAAAATAACACCCCCCGCCCGGCTGTATGTTATGCCTGCATTATGATGCGGCGGGCTTCATCGCCCATCACAGCTTGCGGGAAATGTTGCGGTAGGTCTTGATTTTGCCTTCCAGCACCGTTGTGGCCTGTCCGGCGATTTGCAAAAAATCGACGGCGTTTTCTTTGATGGCCATATTCACAATCACATGGCCGCTGCGGTTCATGAAATACCCCTGAAACCCGCGAAAGGAAAAATATTGACGGTCGGGTTCCAGCAGGCCGTTTTCCCATAAATATACGGCCATCGGCCCGTTGGCAGAGCCGGTAATCGGGTCTTCAGTGATGCCCAGAACGGGGGCAAAAAAGCGCAGATGCCAATCGATGTCGTACTCGCCGGTATCGGTGGTTACCACGGCAAAGCCCTTGATGTCGTGCCGGTCGTAGATTTTGCGCATGAGCATAATGTTCGGTTCTATGCTTTCCATGCTGTCGTAAGAGGCCAGCGGGATGAAGCAGTAGCCGTCTTGCGTAATTTGGGGCGCTACTTTTTTGCTGAGCTCTACCTCAGAAATGCCGATGGCGGCGCACAGAAGCGAGTAGTCGTCGGGGAAGGGGAAAAAAGAAGGCACCGGCAGGCTCATTTTGATGTAGGGCTGCATGTCTTTCCATTCTACATCTACGTTTAGCGGCCCGCTTCGGGTTTCTACTAAAAAAGATTGTGGCTCATCTACACTGAGCCCGAAACGTTGTTCTTCGGCCAGAGCATGGAAAGCGGCAATAGTGGCGTGCCCGCATAAATCGACTTCCCGCGTGGGCGTAAACCAGCGCAGCCGCACATCGCAGCCGGGCTGCGCGGCGGGCATCACAAATACGGTTTCGGAAACGGCCATTTCGTTGGCGATGTGCTGCATATCCTTGCCAGACAGCCCTTCAGCGCGGGTTACCACCCCGGCCGGGTTTCCTGAAAAGGGCTTGCGCGTAAATGCATCTACTTGTTTTATATCAATACTTCCCATAAATATGTACTCACGATGGCTGTGTTGGAAATACGTGCCGCCGGGGCGGTATAAGAGCTGTTTGTTTTAGCATGATGATGATATCGCCGCCGGGGCCGCGTATCAGCGCGGCAAAAGGCAGTGAAATAAAAAAAAGCAGGAGAGGGATAGCGGATTGCCTCTCCTGCTTTTCAACTTACTTTATTCGCCGGCCATGTGGCCTTCAATACGCACGTTAAACATGAGCGTGGCGTTGGCGGGAATCACGTCGCCACGGGCCTGATCGCCGTAGGCGAGTTCGGGCGGAATGATGAGCACGCGCTCGCCGCCTTTTTTCATGCCCTGCAGGCCTTCGTCCCAGCCGTCGATGACCATGCCCTGCCCGACCTGAACCGGCAGCATCTGCCCGTTATTGAAGGAGCTGTCGAAGAGCTCGCCATTGGTCAGGTAGCCATCATAATAGACCTGGACTTGATCGCCTTCGGTAACTTCAGGGCCTTCACCTTCTTTAATATCGACCATTTGAAGGCCGCTCGGAGTGGTTTCAACATCGTCCTCGTCATATTCCCACACGCCGGAAGGCTCGCTGATGGCATTCACCAGCTCGGCTTCAAAACGAATGGTGGCATTCGGGGGAATCGCCTCGCCGGCCCCGCGCTCGCCAAAGGCCAGTTCGGGCGGGATAACGAGTTCACGTTTGCCGCCCACTTTCGAGGCCGGGAATCACTTGTCCGGAGCCGATTTTAAAGGAAAGCGGCGCGCGCCCGGCGCTGCTGTCGAAAGCGGTGCCGTCTTCTAAAAAGCCGGTATATTCGATCTGTACCAGATCTCCGGAGCTTATTTCGCGCCCGGTGCCATCGCTAAGCTGGGTTACGTCCAGGCCTTCCGGAAATTCGATATCGGTAGGCTGCGTAACCGATTCGGAGGGCGCTTCGGTATCGGCACCGCCACAGCCGGAGAAGGCAAATGCTGCCAGCAGCGCTACGGCCGCCAGGGATAAAACGGAAAAGGGAAAGAATTTCATACAGGAAAATTGGTTGGAATGGAATGAATGAATCAAGATAATAAAGATTCGGGTAGCTTTTTAAAAGCAATCTTAAAGAAGCTTTTCGCAAGCTTCGCGTGTTGGAACGCACGCCGCGCTGCTATTGTATGAGCAAAATATACGCTTGTATTATCCCTAAATTGTGGCCATCATTTTTGCGCTATACTGCGTAACTTACACCCGCACGGGCTTTGGCGTGCAGGCTTGCGCGATACCCTATTCTTCCCTGTAGCCCGCTTTCTTTCAACCTCATTATTCCCCATACGTTTGTTTATGATGAATCTTCCAGAGCTACACAACATGGTGCTTTCCGGAGATATAGCCGGCATTCGCGCGCACCTGAAAAAGGGCGGTGATGTAAACCTGAAAGCCAAAAACGGCGCCGGTGCGATCATGTATGCGGCCGAGAAAAATAATGCAGCCATCGTGAAACTGCTTATTGATGCCGGCGCTGATCCCAACCTGGCCAATAAAATGGGCGGAACGGCCCTGAACCGCGCGGCCGAAAACGGCAACCTTGAAATGATGAGCTATTTGTTCGAGAATGGTGCCAAAGCCGGGCCGCTTGCTCTTATTATTGCCGCAAGGGAAGGGCAACTTCCGGCCGTAAAGCTGCTGCTCAAGCACGGCGTGGATATTAATGCCCGGCAGCCCTGGGGCCAAACCGCACTCATGCAAGCTGCCCGGGAAGGCCATTTAGATGTGTGCACCTACCTGGTGCGGCATGGAGCTGATGTCGCGGCGAAAGATAAAA
>JBMCPG010000181.1:0-4589 GCA_048626035.1 Cyclonatronaceae bacterium | reverse complement strand
GCGTTTGGGTCCCTAAAAAAGCGGGCGATAAACGCCATCCTAACGAGATTCCTGAAGAGGAACGCGACTATTATCTCGAGCGCATTTATCCCAGTTTTGGAAACCTGGTTCCGCGCGATGTAGCTTCCCGTAATGCTAAAAATGTATGCGATGAAGGCCGCGGCGTGGGCGAAACCGGCCTGGCCGTATATCTCGATTTTGCCAGCGCAATTGAGCGCGACGGCGAAGATGCTATTCGGGATCGTTATGGCAACCTTTTCGAAATGTATGAAAAAATTACGGACGAAAACCCCTACAAAGTGCCCATGCGCATTTATCCGGCCGTGCACTATACTATGGGGGGCTTATGGGTCGATTACGACCTGATGACTTCCGTACCCGGTTTGTTTGCCCTTGGTGAGGCTAATTTCTCGGATCATGGCGCAAACCGCCTTGGCGCAAGCGCCCTTATGCAAGGCCTGGCCGACGGCTACTTCGTGATACCTTACACCTTGGGCAACTACCTCGCCGATGTAGAGCCCGGCGAAGTAAAAGCCGAAGATAAGCCCTTCGACGAAGCAGAGCAGGAGGTGGTCGCAACCATCGATAAGCTTCTGAATGTGAAGGGCGATAAAACGATTCTCGACTTTCACCGCCAGCTTGGTAAAATAATGTGGGATAAAGTCGGAATGTCGCGCCATGAAGAAGGCTTAAAAGAGGCGATTGCCGAAATCCAGGAGCTGCGCAAAGAGTTCTGGGAAAATGTTTTTGTGCCCGGCCAACCCGGTACTTACAATAAATATCTGGAATATGCCAACCGCGTGGCAGACTTCCTGGAACTTGGCGAGTTAATGGCCCGCGATGCCCTGGAACGCCCCGAATCATGTGGCGGGCACTTCCGCGAAGAGTCTAAAACCCCGGAAGGAGAGGCTAAGCGCGATGATGAAAACTACGCGCACGTTGCCGCTTGGGAGTTTACTGGTACCGATAAAATGCCGATTCGTCATCAGGAAGAGTTAGTATTTGAAAACGTAAAGCTTACACAGCGTAGCTATAAATAAGATTATCGAAAACTATTATGAGTAAAGATTTAATCACGGTTCATCTGAAAGTATGGCGGCAGGATGGCCCCAATGACAGCGGCCGCTTCGAAGACCATACCCTCGAAGGCATCAATACACACATGTCTTTTCTGGAAATGCTCGACGTTCTGAATGAAAACCTCATGAAAGAGCGTAAAGAGCCGGTAGAATTCGATCATGACTGCCGCGAAGGCATTTGTGGTTCATGTAATTTGGTCATCAACGGCATCCCGCACGGCCCGGAGATGCGCACGGCGGCCTGCCAGTTGCACATGCGGCATTTTAAAGATGGCGATACCATCACCATTGAGCCCTGGCGCGCGGCGGCTTTCCCGGTTATTAAAGATTTGGTCGTAGATCGTAACGCTTTCGACCGTATTATGGAAGCCGGCGGATATGTTTCGGTCGGCACTGGAAATTCTCCCGATGCCAACGCCATCCCGATTCCAAAACAGCAGGCCGATACCGCCATGGACTACGCCGTTTGTATCGGCTGTGGTGCATGCGTAGCAGCCTGCCCGAATTCTTCGGCGTCTTTGTTTACCGGTGCCAAAATTGCCCAGCTTTCCAAACTTCCACAAGGCGAACCCGAACGTAAAACGCGTGTACGCAACATGGTGGAGCAAATGGAAAAAGAAGGCTTTGGCGACTGCTCTAACTACGCCGAGTGCGAGGCTGTATGCCCCGTTGGTATTTCCATCACGGCAATTGCAACCATGAGAACGGAGTATGTAAAGGCGATGTTTTCCTGATGCCTTTCCGGCCGCGGCCGATTAAGCTTCAGAATTTCATTCTCAGGTTGAATGTTTATGGCTGCATCCCTTCGGGTGCAGCCATTTTTTTTCTATAAATTTTTATATGGACTTTCCCCCTGCTGTTCCAACTGCAATTTCCTTTATTTTTGACGAAAACCTGCCTTTTAAGCAGCGCATGAAGCAGGTTTTCGAGCATCAATATAACCACATGCCGGTATATCGCCGGTTTTGTGATGCGCTTCGCTTTGCCCCCGGCTCCTCTTGCACTCCGCCGCTGCTGCCCGTGGAGGCCTTCCGCGAGGCCGATATAGTCTCCGATGCCATCACCCTGCAGCCCGGCACGCCTTTTTTCCAAAGCAGCGGAACCTCCGGCATGAAACGCTCCCGGCACTGGCTTGTGGATGAAGCTCTTTACAAAAAATCTATTTTTGAAGGATTACGGCAATTTTATCCGATAAATGATTTTGTGATTTTAGCCTACACTCCGGGCTATAACGAAAATCCGCACTCTTCGCTGATTTACATGCTTCAGCAACTGATTGAGGCTGACGCTACCGGCCTGAGCCGCTTTCTGGAGCTGAATCAACCGATTTCGCCCATGGCTTTAGATGCTATTGAAGCTCAAGGAAAGCGCGTGCTGCTTTTTGGTGCCGCTTTCGGGCTTATAGATCTGGCCGAACACTACCCGCAGTCGCTGCCGGAAAACAGCCTTATTATGGAAACCGGCGGCATGAAGACGCATCGCCGCGAAATGAGCCGGGCCGAGTTGCACGAGAAGCTGGCCGGCGCTTTTTTCCTCGATCCAGCACAGGTGCACTCCGAATACGGCATGACCGAGTTGCTTTCGCAGGCCTATGCCGACGGCAGCGGCTGGTTCCGCCCGCCGCACTGGATGAAAATTAGCATACAGAATCCTGAAAACCCGCTTGAAGCCCTTCCCGAAGGCGAAGCGGGCTTAATCGGCATCATAGATTTAGCCAACTGGCACTCGTGCAGCTTTTTGCTTACCGGCGATCATGGCGTGCAGCGGGCCGATGGCCGGTTTCGCGTGCTGGGCCGCTATCATCCTGAAAATCTGCGCGGCTGCAACTTCCTCATCGACAAAGATTAAGCTGTATATGACCTCTGCATTCCTGCAGCGCGCCCGATTGCTTGGCACGCTCGTACAAACATTTCTTAAAGATGAAAGCGGCCGTCTCGCCGAAGCGGTCGATCGCACGGTTTCCGAGGGCTTGTTCTGCGAAGCCGATGTCCGTTTTGCGCTTCGGCACGCGCAGCGCTCCATCACCCCGCATACGCTGGAAAGCTGGATGCAAAACTGTATAGAAGGTGATGCCATCGCGACTAAAATTCCCCTTTCGTCACGTTCAGAACTTCGGGTACTGTGCCTGCATGCCGGAAATCTTCCATTGGTCGGGCTTCAGGATATCATAGCCGTGTTGCTTTCCGGCAGCCGGTATTATGGCAAAATTTCCCGGAAAGACCCGCATATACTCTCTGCATTGCTCGATGAATTACATGCCTCCGGCGCTTTCGGCCCGCTCCGCTACAGCACGAATTTGGAAGAATTTGACGAATCTGCCGCCGACCTGCTGATATTCAGCGGCTCGGGCCGCAGCGTTGAACACGTAATGCAACGCCTGAAAACCGGCCGCATGGTTCATGAAAAGACTTCCCAACTTCTGCGCACCGCCCACACATCGGCCGCTTATATCGATCCTGATGCCCTCACACACGAAGACAAAAAGGCTTTGCATGAAGCTCTCTTCCGATATGAAGGAAAAGGCTGCCGCTCGTTAAATACCATTTTTACGCCGGATGCGGAAAAGCTGCTCGCGCATTTCAAACAAGCAAAAGAGCAGGAATTCCGGCAGAATAGGTATGTTCATGAACATATTTTCCCTAAAACGCCTGCTCCCCGAATACACTATCTGAAAGCATTTAATGAAGGCATTAACCGGCCATACGTGCAAATCGGGCGTTTCATGATTCAGGTTTCGGAACCGCAGCCAGACGTTGAGGAACTGATTACCCTTACCACGCTGCCCGAGTCGAAGCGCGAAGAAGGGCTTTCATCGTTCATAGAAAACTGCGGCACAGGCTTTCAAAGCTTATACGCGCATCAATCTTCGCTTTCAGAGTCCTCTGAGCGCCTGCCATTTGAGCCGCTCGGAGACGCTCAATGCCCGCCTGTACACTGGACTCCGGACGGGATCGATCCCCTGGCGTGGTTAATTAAGCAGCGTAAGGAACAAGCGCATGGCCGGGCGGGTTAGCCAGAATAGGCGCTCTGCAGCCATAATTCTACATTCAAAAATCCGGCTGGCCTTAGTATCTTCATAATGTCCTGAATCCTGCGGAGGTGCTCCCTTTGTCCCCAACCAACACTCCTGATTTGAACTCTTTCGTTTTTTTAATACGGCCTTTTTTCCGTTTTCTGGCGGCTTGTCTGTTTTTTGCCGGATGTTTTGCCCCAAACGCTTTTGGGCAGGATTTTATCCGGGTTTCTTACGGAAACGATTTTATGTCGGTAGGTAGCGGCGCGCGCGCGCTGGGCATGGGGAGTGCACAAGTGGGCATCACCGGGGATGTTACCTCGGCCTACTGGAATCCGGCCGGCCTGGCCCGCGTCGAAGATATTGAAGCCGCCTATATGCATTCCGAGCGCTTCGGCGGCATTGTGGGCTACGATTACGGCGGCGTTGCCCTGCGGCTGCCCGGCTCAGAAGGACGGTTGGCGGTCAGTTTTTTCCGGCAGGGCGTCGATAACATT
>JBMCPG010000180.1:0-4599 GCA_048626035.1 Cyclonatronaceae bacterium | reverse complement strand
TTATTTTGAAGTTCTTCGCGAAATAGAGGGCGAAGAGGTAGAAGCCGAAAGCGGTGTTTTGTAAAAAACCAGTTTTTTCTTGTTCATTCATATATGCTGCAAAAGCAAGCAGCGCGCAAAAAAAGGATGATTTCAAACGCACAAAAAAAAGCGTGTTGATGGCTAACATCAACACGCTTTTCAGATACTGCTATAAAAATTCAGGGGAGTATCAACCGGCTACCCAAGCGGTGCACCAGCCTTCGGGATGAATCGGGCCCGCCATGATAGAGCAGCCGCCGCAAATGCTTTCATTACGCTTTTCCTGCCACAGCGCGCAATTGTTGCATCTTTCTTCCGGGTTGGGCGTTTCGGCAACGTAACCTAAATTTTCGCGGCCTTCAATTTCTTCTTCGCTGAGGCCGGAAAGGTCACCGCATTCGTCTTCAGAACCATTGGCGCTGCTTTCGGTAGATTCAGGTTCTTCCGGTCCGCCGCCGCAGGCTTTCAGAAGCGTAGTTGCGCCGATGGCGCTTATGCCAAAAAGAGATACTTTTTTAAAAAAGTCTTTTCTGTCGATATTTTCGTTTTTCATACAGATATAAATATTGGATGAAGGATTTATAATAGAATGCACGCAACATAACGCCGAAAACTTAATAAATCACCATTTAATTCAAATGAGCGGCAATTTGGAAGTGGTTTAAATTAAAGTATAAACCTGCTGCGGGGTATTATAAAATGCTTACGGAAAGTATCGAGAGAGCTAAAAGCGCAATAATGAGGCGGAACCGTGTGCGAAACATCACCGGATGAAACATAAACCCATAGCTAAGTGGATAGCGACTGAGCCATTCGTAGTAATGATGCCGATGCAGCGCCCCCAGGGCCATCGTAACGTGGCCGTGCAACACCGTCATCATAAATGGAAGCCCGAAAATAAACGCACCTGCAAAAAGCAGCGGCCCCGAAAGCCCGAGCCAGCTTCCGGCCAGGTAATAGGGCCATGCAAAAAGCAGCAGCACCGGAAGCGTGAAGCTCCAGT
Organism: Cyclonatronaceae bacterium; assembly: GCA_048626035.1. Lineage (GTDB taxonomy): Bacteria > Bacteroidota > Rhodothermia > Balneolales > Cyclonatronaceae > Cyclonatronum. The sequence continues at coordinate 3,575 of JBMCPG010000180.1, read as the reverse complement.
TGATGATGCAGATGCGTTTAAAATTACGTACGGAAAGCTCAGAATAGCTCATAGCCGGGGGTTATTCAACTTCGCTGAGGGCCTGCTGCCGGGCCGCCTCAAATTCGTCGCCGGGGGTCCAGCGCTGCATCTGATCGTCGTTGGCTACGCGAAAAGCTACGTTAAAAAGCAGGCGCATATCTTCTTCGGCTCCCTTAAACGTAATAACTTCATCGACATTATCGAGCACGGTATGATACACTTTTTGTAACAGCGGCTGCACTACATCAAGGTGGTAATCTTCGCCCTCTATGTAATCTACGCCCGGGTTGGGGTAAAGGGCCGGGATGCCCACGCGGGCAAACGAAAAATGATCGGAGCGGTAGTAAAAGCCCTGGCCGGGATCCTGGTCGGGCAGCACATAGCGGCCCATTTTTTCGGCTTCTTCTTCCATGATTGCATCCATGCTGCTGCTGCCTTTCCCGACAATCACCACATCCCGGGTTTGGCCATAGCCATTAATCATATCCATATTGATATTGGCCGTGAATTTCCCGGCGGGCACCGGCGGGTTGTTGGCCAGATAGCGTGAACCCAGCAGGCCGGATTCTTCGGCTCCAACGGCTGCGAAGGTGAGGCTGCGACGGATATCTGGCTGAATAGAGGCAAAAGCTTCGGCCATTTCGAGCATGGCCGCCGTGCCGCTGGCATTGTCTAAAGCCCCGTTGTAAACAGAATCGCCCTCTACAGGCGTCGGGCTCACGCCTAAATGGTCGTGATGGGCCGAAAATATGATGTGCTCATCGCGCAATTCAGGATCGCTTCCCGGCAGCGTGGCTACCACGTTCATAAATTCCAACTCAGAATAGCTGGCTTCTAAATCGATATTGAGGCGCACGCCTTCGAGGGGCACCGGCTGGAAATCCGGGTCTTCGGCAGCATTTAGCTGTTCGTCAATATTGAGGCCGGCGCTGGAGAAGAGGGCTTGCGCAGCGGGAAAGGTTATCCATGAGCTGAACTGTGTATCGGAGTTACCGGCTACTTCTTCGGCCAGTACAAACCGTTCGCGGCTCCAACTGCCCGAAACTACGTTCCAGCCGTAGCCGGCCGTTGGCAAGGTATGCACAACGATAGCCCCAAGTGCACCGAGCTCTTCAGCTATCTCAAATTTATAGCTCCAGCGGCCGTAATACAACCGGGTGTTGCCGGCGAATTTATCGGGGAACATGCTGGGGTCGCTGTTTTTGAATACGAGAATTTTATTGCTCATATCCATGCCTTTGTAATCGTCCCAATCTTCTTCCGGTGCAATAATTCCGTAGCCCACGTACACCATTTCGGCATCCCGGATACTTACCGTTTCCTGTTTGCCAGCCGGCCAGGCCATCATATCGGTAAGGTGGTTGAAGGAGTGCAGCGGGGCCTCATCGCTCGTATTTTCATCCGTGATGCGCATCACCGCGTCCAGTTCGGTTTGCTGCCCTATGGCCGGCACCTGCTGGATAAAGCTGCCGTCGGGCATGCCGCCTTCCAGGCCCATTTCTTCGAAGTGGCGCACGAGGTAATCTACCGTCATTTGTTCGCCTTCGGTGGCCGGCGCACGGCCCATGGTGGAGTCGTCGGCCAGCGCTTCTACGTGCCCCATAATATCCTCAGCGGTAATGAGCTGCCGGGCGGCGGCTACTTTATCAACATTGGTGGACTGGGTATAGCCGGGCTGGGAATCGCAGCCGCTAAGCAGCAACAGGCCGGCAAGCAACAGGGCCGGATACATCAAACAAGCAGAAAAAGATTTCATAATTATAGGCTAAAAAGAATGCAGAGTTAAAAAAGTTACGTAAAAAGTAAAATACTCTGATGTGCTCTTACCTCAAAGCAAACCAATCCGGAAAATCATAAAAAAGCTACGCGCCTTTGATGAGGAGATAGCAGGGCTTTTATGTTGCTGCTGGAAAGCCGGGCCGGCAGTTAAAGTAGCTCCTAAAAAGAATATGATGGGCAAAGTATTTTTAAAAGCTGTCATAAAATAGCGGTTTCGTTTTGGATTCGGGATTAGCTTGAGCACTGTAAATATCATGATGATGCGCGCCGCGTCGATTTCAAACCGCCGCACATCGCAGGCATCAGGCATTGATAGATTTCGGAGACTCTGCCCCGGCTTTTTCTTACGGGCGCTCTCTGAAAGATGCTTTGGCAGACGTTCTGCCCGGCCTTAACCCAAAACCCAAGCTTCGTTTTTTATGTTTAACTTTCTAAAACGCAGAAAGCGGCCCGCCGGCGCTGCCGAAACCGCCCGAATTTCCAACTTGCAATGGCAGAAGGGGCTCGCTCACCCGCCCGACCGCATCTTGCTCGAAGCTCTGCGCGGACATCTTGTGCGCGGGCTGCGGCCGGCGCTTTCCGGATACGTAGGCCGGGAGCTGGAGGATTTTATAGAAGATACGGCCCAGGATGCCATGCTGGTGATTCTCGCAAAGCTAAATACATTCCGGGGAGAAAGCCGGTTTACCACCTGGGCGCTGAAAATCGCGGTACGCCAGGGGCTTACTGAGCTGCGGCGTAAAAAATGGCAGGATATCTCGCTCGACCGCCCCGCAATAGCTTCCGAAGAAGGCGATAAGACTACAGCAACGGAGCGGTTTATGCGCCGTACCGCCGACATGGCTCCCGATCCGGCCGCGCAAACCCACGAACAAATGATGCTCGCTAAAGTGCTGAAGATGATGAACGAAGAGCTGAGCGAAAAACAACGGACGGCCATACAATCGCTGATGATTCAGGAGATGCCGATTGTGGTGGTAGCAGAAAAAATGAACATTAAGCAAAACGCCCTCTATAAACTGGTGCACGATGCCCGCCTGAAGCTCAGGAAACGCCTCGCTGCAGAGGGCATTGATCTCGAAGAACTTTACGCATAGCAGGATCATTCTCTTGTGGCCCGGTTGCACACGAAGGTAAGAAAAATGTTAATGGATGCATCATAACAGGCCCGCATCCTTTTTTTATTGCCTTTACTTTGTAGTTACTAACAAAACCCGCTCTTGATATGCTTCTTCCCACTTCTTTATATAAAAAGCACTTACGCGCGATTCCATGAAACTAAACAAGCAACTCTTACAAAAAATTACCCGCGCTATTAACATGACGCGCGAAAATGAGCTGGACTGCCAAACATGTTTCGACGCTCTGGATGCTTTTGCAGAAATGCAGCTTGAGGGTAAATCGCCGGCGCAGGCCATGCCGTTGGTACACGAGCATCTCGAGCGCTGCGCGGGCTGTAAAGATGAATATCTTGCGCTGTTGCGCGCCCTTGAAGCCCTTGAAAAATTATAACAAGTTCCTAAATCAATGTTTTCACGTAATGAAACTCATCTACAATTTCGCCGGCCAGGCGATGTATTTCGCTGAGTACGCGCTTTCTTTCTTCCTCAAATTCTGCAGGGGTTGAGGTTTCAGGCAGTTCTTTCCCCGATGCCGCCGTTTTTTCCAAAGCCAGGGCTTTTTCAGCCAGCTTATCGAAGGTAAGGCTGCGTGAAGTGCCTTTGATTTTATGTGCGGCCGCCCGGACATGCTCCAGCTCTTCAGTTGCAATGGCG
>JBMCPG010000179.1:0-4603 GCA_048626035.1 Cyclonatronaceae bacterium | reverse complement strand
AACTATTGATCCGAAAATGGAGGCACATCATGGAATATCGTTATTTAGGAAGATCCGGCCTGAAAGTATCGGCCTTATCGTTTGGCTCGTGGGTAACCTTCGGAGAGCAGGTAGATACAACCCTGGCCTATGAACAGATGAAAACGGCCTACGATGCCGGCGTAAATTTTTTCGACAACGCCGAGGCCTACGAGGGCGGAGCATCGGAAGAAATTATGGGAGATGTGATCAAAAAAGCCGGCTGGAAGCGCTCAGACCTGGTGCTCTCCACCAAAATTTTCTGGGGCGGGGATGGCCCCAACGACAACGGCCTTTCGTTTAAGCACATCAAAGAAGGTACTGAAGCGGCCCTCAGACGGCTGAAGGTTGATTACGTAGATCTCAATTTTTGCCACCGCCCCGATTTGCACACGCCGCTGGAAGAAACCGTACGGGCGATGGACCAAATGATACGCGAAGGAAAAGTACTCTACTGGGGAACCAGCGAATGGAGCGCTGAGCAAATTCGCATTGCCTATAATATTGCCATAAACGAACGCCTGCATCCTCCGCTCATGGAGCAGCCCCAGTACAATATGCTCCATCGGGATCGGGTGGAACGCGAATACGACCGGCTCTACAAAGATATCGGCCTGGGCACCACCATCTGGAGTCCGCTGGCCAGCGGGTTGCTTACCGGAAAATACAATGATGGCGTACCCAAAGGCTCCCGGCTTGATCTGGAAAAATACGCCTGGCTGCGGAAGCTGCTGATTGAGACAGAAGAAGGCAAAACGAAGCTGGAGAAAGTAAAACAGCTGGCGCCGCTGGCCGAATCGCTCGGCATCACCATGCCGCAAATGGCCCTGGCCTGGTGCCTGAAAAACCCGCGGGTGAGTACCGTCATTACTGGTGCATCCAGCGTCAGGCAGGTAGAACAAAACATGAGCGCGATGGACGTAGTGCCCAAGCTGGATGATGAAGTGATGCAGAAGATCGAAACCATACTGGACAATAAACCCGCCGCCGAGCAAGACTGGCGGCCATGATGAAGACGGCGCGTTCGGGGCATCATGACCATCATGGGGTTTAGATATTGGGTTTATCGGGTATGTGTCATAGATCAGTACGGTAAAATTTATCCTCCTGCCACTTCGCGGGATTATTCAGGATATAATTGGAAATATGTTGAAATGCGGCATCATTTCGGATAATGTGGTCGTGATATAAAGGTTGCCATTGAAAACCGGGATTGATTTGTCGCGCGTTTTTGGTAACCCCAATTTTAAACCCACGAACGATGGAGGCCAGGTTTTTCGATTGGGGCCCGAATTGGTTTTTAGGTTGATCCAATTCCGACGGTTTCGGTGGTTCCGGACGTTCCGATGCATCCGACGGGTTCGATGGTGGCGCCTGTTGTAGAGACGCAATATCTTGCGTCTCTACGTTCGGGGATTGCGGCACGTTCGGGGCATTCGGGGCATCGTTACCATCATGAGGTTTATCAATAATCACAATTCCATGCACATGGTTGGGCATTATGATATGGGCCCCTAATTCCACGAATGGGAAATGGTTCGGGATTTCATACCAACATGAGTTGGCGATATGCCCGATAGGTGATAAAACCATGTTTCCGTCTGCCACATTGCCAAACCAACATAGCCGATTTTTGGTGCACAAGGTTACGAAATAGGCCGCATTCCATGCATAGTCCCAAAAGGGCGCACGGGCCGAGGCAATGCGATATTTGTTTTGAAATTTTTTCATAGTCATCTGTTGTGGAGACACAATATGATTGTCGGGATGATGAGTGTTTTTTATTTAAAAATCAATCCGTTGAACTGAACCGCATGCACTTTATGGCCGGTAGGCATTCATTCAGAATTTAGCATTTAACATTCACAATTGTGAGTAGAGGCGCAAAATTTCGCGTCTATACGGGCCTATATCACCTTTCGATAAAACTTAATGCCTGTTGTTGATGTCCGTTTTACCCAGGATGTTTCGATTGATGAGTCGGGCGATTTCCGAGCGCGTGGCGGGCTTGGGCTACGTTTTTTCAAACGGCTCCAAAGTCATGTTTGATGTCGGCTCGCGCAGGGTCGATCGTTTTAATGCACAGGTCGATGTTACCCGTTATGAACTGCTGGCCGAGATCCGGTTCTGAGCTCCTCATCTTAAAACAGAAAAGCCGCCTGAAAGATACTTCAGGCGGCTTTTTTTTGTCTTTACAGCGTTTTTCAGGCCTGTACGGCAGCTTCCTGCCGCAGTGGCTCAGCAAGTCCGGAATCTGCGAGCGTTTCCCATTGCAGGTTTCCTTTATAGCGGTGAGATATGGCTCCGTCTTCGTCCATCGCCATCAGGAAAATCCAGGCATTATCACAGAGTTCACGCGCCGGGGCATGACGCTCCAGGATGTTGCTCATGGCCTCTTTAGGCGCATTGATGATAACACTCAGGCGTAACGGCTCATGCTGAAAATCGCGCCCGGTATGTACCGATTGCATCGGCAGCCCGGCGCGCAAATCTCCGCCAAAGCCTTCCAGTACCCCGATTCCGGCTGTTACATTGTGAAGCGTTTTATTGCCCGAACCCAGGTGCTCATTATCCACGGTAGAGCCGTAATATTGCAAATTGATCCAGCTTCCGACCACTACGGGAGCCGTCATGATCAACTCCAGAATCTTAAAGCCTTCATCCTTTTTCCAGTCGTAGGAATGCAGGAAGGCCCGGCCTTTCAGATCGAGGCCGCGGGTTTTGTCGCGGGGGGCAACAATGAAGGCTGAACAGCCAGCAAGCCCCCATTCGGGCCGCGTCTGGGCCCAGTCGCGGCTTCGTGCGCGGATGGCTTCATCTATTTTAGAGCCGTTTGATGCGGCCGAAATATTCATCTGCATGGCCCGCTCCGCCCGGGCAGCAGCTCCGGCTTGCGCAAGCCGCTTTTTGAGCTGTGCCAGGTCTTTATGATGCGAACCGGGAACCTGCTCATCATATAAATGCAGTTCATCAGTGGTGGTATCATGCAGTCCGGCTACAAAAATAGTAGTTTCGGGGATTGGCAGCCCCTGTTTTTTTAACTCCGAACGTACCTGCGCATCATTGAGAATTGCAGCGGCAACGCGGGCGTTTACTTCGCCCGATTGACCCGCGCAAGCGCCACAGTCCAGGCCGGTGGCATGTGGATTATTGACGGTGGTTGAGCCGTGCCCGGCAATAAGCACGAGGCGTGCAAAATCGCGGGTGAGTGACATGGCCTGAAGCGCTCCTGTAGCCATTTTTACTTTTACATCGAAGGGGATGCCGTAGGTCAGATCACCCTCCTGATGTACGTCCAGCCCGATACCGGCCTGTTTTTGCTGTGCACGGCTCAGACCTTTTGTATGAGGATTTGGCACCGGACGGCTCCAGCCAAAGGCATCGCTAAGTAGCTTCGGCAGAAACGACAGCCCCAGCGGGCTCACGAAGCCAAATGAAGCCACCGCCCCGGACTTAAAATATTTCCAAGCAGCGGCAATACTGCTGTTAATGCGGCGCTGTTCAAGAGCCTGCTGGTTAGCGGCCGCATCCGGAAGCTGCTCGCGAACCGTTGGCCCGGCCGGAATAAGGGCCGGACATAAATCCTTTCCGTGTTCGTGGCTGTGCCCGAGGCGCACATAGCGGATCGGGAAACCGAAAAAGCCGGCGAAGCCAATGGTGTCAATTTCCGGGGCTATGGTTTCCAGATTCCGGCGGTAAACCTCCGAACGGACATCAATACAAAAAACGGCCTGCACATCGGGCACCCCGGCTTGTGGGGCTTTTCCATTTCCGTTGGTCTGAGCCTGTCCCGGTATTGCCTTTTCTGGCGGTCGGCGGTTCAGCACCTGCACGATATGGCGCTGGGCGGCACGATCGAAGGCTTCCTGAAGGATCAGTCTTTTGGATACCTCTGTATCGGGTTGTGGCGATGATGAGAGCCGGGTGATGTTTTGCTGCACCTGCTTCCAGCGTTCCTGCAGACCCGATTCCGTAAAGCTCTTCAGCAGGCCGTATTCCCAGCAGAGCAGTACGCATAAAAATTCGCGCAACTCCCCGGATTCGCGGCTGAAGCGGCGGCCTTCTTCCCAATCCAGATAGGCCACATAGCTGGCCCAGCCGTTAAGACGGAGCAAGAGCACATGCAGGTAAATTTCAGCGTATTCCTCTTCTATGCCGAGGGCAGCCAGGGCAACACCGGCGGCCTCGGCCGGGGCATCGGGCAAATCATCAATATGTTTGCGAAAGCTTTTCAGGCCGGCAACAGACGTTGAGCGATCCACGGAGGCCTCGAATTTCCAGGAAGCAAACAGCCCGCTTTGCGCATCCGCTGCCCGCCAGCTGGCTTGTCCGCGGTCGAAATAAGAAGCTGCCCAGGCCGAAATACGGTCGGTCATGAAACTCTGCCAGTCGGCTCCGCTGATTTCCGCCGCCGCATCACAAACGCTCAGATGCTGCCGCTGTGCCGGCTGATGCACCGTTTTTTGCCGCATCTCGGTAATGAAAGTCTCCGCAGACGTGCCGGAATAGCCGCTTTTTTGCTTTAAGACCTGCGCTACATCCTCAAGGCTCATCCGGCCTTCATCCAGCGCCTTCAAATAAAATG
>JBMCPG010000178.1:0-4607 GCA_048626035.1 Cyclonatronaceae bacterium | reverse complement strand
TCAACTGCCGATGGCTTCGCATACGGGCCGAATGTGGATAACTTGTGGATAAGTCAGAAAAATGAGGGCGGCATGAAGCGAGGTAAAACAGCTCCAAAAACCCTGCTGGTTTACCAGGTTTTATGAAGCTGTATTTTAACTGTAAATATAATTTAATTAATATTTTGTAATACAAGCGCCGCCGGTGTCCGGCAGGCCTGTATGCATGGGTAGAGGCCTATTTTAAAAGCGCTTTTTTAATCGACTGCTCAGCCTTTTTTGAACGCTTCTTGCCTCGCCCAACCGACTGCATTAACGCCCAATCAGCCGCCCGAAAAAAAGTTATCCACATTTCCAGAGCCATGCAGAAGCAGCCGGTTCAGGCATCCGGCCGGCGGGCTATATTTCTGCGTACAGGCATAGGGCTACAGGAAAAAGTTTTTGTATTTTAATTCCGCATCATCTTGCACATACAAGAAGAAAGGGGACTACAATATGATAATCATATCCGGGCTTCAGCCGGAACATGCCTGGCTTAACAGCCCAAAGCGCATTATGCTATCATATATGAAGAAGCCCGCATTGTGGCCTTTTTCCAAACGCTTGATATTCACTAAATACTTTACCAAAATGCCGTTTTTGCCGGATACCTTATTTGCCTGAAAACAATATGCCGGCCAAAAATGAGCCTTAGACGTTGGTTTACAGAACCTTCTGAACCCAAAACCTAAACTCCTAAACCCAGGATTAATTAAGTGGACTATTTGATATTAACTCCTCTCGCGGCCCTCGTTGCCCTTCTTGCAGCCTTTGTGCTGGCCAAAAGCGTGCTCGCTGCACCAACAGGAGATAAAAAAATGAATGAAATTGCTGACGCTATTCGCGAAGGCGCCAGCGCGTACATGAATCGGCAGTACACTACCATCACTTATGTGGCGGTAGCTATTGTTGCCGTTTTCGCCTTAATTGCCTTTACTCAGGAAGGCGGCTATGCCGTAACCTGGTGGTGGACGACTATTGGCTTTGCCGTGGGCGCGCTCTTTTCGGCGCTGAGTGGCTACGCGGGCATGAGCATCGCCGTGCGCTCGAATGTGCGCGTGGCACAAGCGGCCCGCAGTGGGTTGCCGGGTGCCCTGAAGCTCGCTTTTAACGGCGGCGCCGTCTCGGGCCTCGCCGTAGCCGGTCTGGCGTTGCTGGGCGTAGCCGGCTTTTTCTACCTTTTTAATAATGTGATGGAACTTGCCGAGCCGGTTAAGCCGCTGGTTGGCTTTGCATTCGGCTCTTGCCTCATTTCCCTTTTTGCACGCGTTGGCGGCGGTATTTACACTAAAGCTGCCGACGTAGGCGCCGACCTCGTCGGGAAAGTTGAAGCCGGAATTCCCGAAGATGATCCGCGCAACCCCGCCGTTATTGCCGATAATGTGGGCGATAACGTGGGCGACTGTGCCGGAATGGGCGCGGACTTGTTCGAAACCTATGCCGTTACGGCCATCGGCGCGGTACTGCTGGGCTATGTCCTCCCCGACGTGCAGGCCGTTACGGCACTGGTAACATATCCGTTATACTTGGGCGCTTTTGCGATTCTGGCGAGCATTGTATCGGTGTTTTTTGTGCGCATGGGCAGCGATAATAACATCATGAAGGCCCTTTACAAAGGCATGTATGCCAGCGCTATCATTTCTGTAGCCGGTTTTGCCTGGATCACCCATACCATGTTTGCCGGTTTCGACTTTGCTGCTGTTGGCGGCGTTCCCCTTGGTACTACCTGGATTGATCTGTTTCTGGCTTCTTTAGTGGGAATTCTGGTGGTAATTAGCCTGGTCATCATCACCGAATATTATACTTCAACGAAATACAGCCCGGTGCGCAAAATTGCAAAAGCCTCTGAAACCGGCTCGGCCACTAATATTATCAGTGGCCTGGCTGTGGGCATGGAAAGCACGCTGGTGCCTACTATTATTCTGGTGCTGGCGCTGTTTACCTCTTATGCGCTGGCCGGACTCTACGGAATTGCCGTGGCCGCTATTGCCATGCTGAGCGTTACCGGCATGATTATCGCCATGGATACTTACGGCCCCATTACCGATAATGCCGGCGGTATTGCTGAAATGAGCGAACTGGATGAAAGCGTGCGCGCTAATACAGATGCCCTTGATGCGGTCGGAAACACGACCAAAGCCGTAACCAAAGGTTATGCCATCGGCTCGGCCGCCCTGGCCGCGCTGGTACTGTTTGCCGACTATATTTTTGAGCTTCAGAATGCCGTCGGGGCCGAAGCCATCGTGTTTCTTTTGAATGATCCCGTTGTGCTCGTGGGCGTATTTTCCGGGGCGATGCTGCCGTTTTTGTTTGCTTCCTTCCTGATGGAATCGGTCGGCCGCGCCGCCGGGGCTGTTATTGAGGAAGTACGCCGGCAGTTCCGCGAAATGCCGGGCATCATGAAAGGGGAAACCAAGCCCGATTATGGCACCTGCGTAGATATTGTAACGAAATCGGCGCTTAAAGAAATGGTGATTCCAGGCCTTCTGGCCGTTTTTGCTCCACTCATCATCGGGTTTTTATTTGGCCCGCTGGCCCTCGGCGGCCTGCTTATTGGCGTGATTGCCTCCGGCCTGATGGTCGCCCTTATGATGTCGAACGGCGGCGGTGCCTGGGATAATGCCAAAAAATATATCGAAGATGGAAATCACGGCGGGAAAGGCAGCGAAGCCCACGAGGCGGCCGTTGTTGGCGACACAGTGGGCGATCCGTATAAAGATACGGCCGGCCCTTCCATTAACCCGCTGATTAAGGTTATTAACACTGTTGCGCTTATTTTCGCCGGCTTGATCGCCTCCGTAGGCGGAATTTTGATGTAGGAGCCGCACGTCCCGTAAGCTTTCGGGCCTGTACATCTCCATAAAAAGCCGCCGGTATCTTCAAAAGATGCCGGCGGCTTTTTCTTTGATGTAATCATCATCCATTATTTGATGAGCGTCATTTTGCGGCTAAGCGCTACTCCTGCATCGGTGGCTTCGAGACGATACATATATACGCCGCTGGCCAGGGCAGAAGCATCAAAATTGATGCGATGAACTCCGGCTGACTGATAGCCGCCGGCAAGCCGGGCGACTTCCTGCCCCTGCATGTTAAATACGCGAAGCCGGATGTGGCTGCTTTCGGGCAGCTCATAAGAAATCATAGTGCTCGGGTTGAACGGGTTCGGGTAGTTTTGGCCCAGCGCCAGCTTTTGCGGCAATCCTGAAACGGGAACCACTGTATCATGCTCTTCTTCATTATTGAAAAACACAACCGGGAGCTCCTGCGTGTCGTCTTCGGTGAGGGTGAGCACGCGATTTCCATTTTCGCCCGGGCCGACCTCACCTTCCCAGCCGTCGTTGGGCAGCGGACGGTCGTCCCCGCTGGCGATATAAAATTTATATTCCTGCATGCTGCCGGGTTCACCTTCTACAGGCAGGTTCAGCGTGTAGATATCTCCCTCTTCGCTGCTCATAGGAAGTTCGTCTTCCGCCCCCCAATCGTTGAACGTGCCGCGTATAAAAATTTCGTCGCCGACCTCCGGAAGGAAATGACCGCCGAGTTGCTGAACACTCATATCTACGGCAAAAATGACCTCCTGAGCCGGATCAGGCTCTTCCTGAATCCCAAGACTGCCGTCGGCATTCAGGTTCTGTGCGTAAATGCCGGCCGGGCTGCTGCGATCATCCTGCCATACGTAGGCCAGCTCCTGCCCCGAAAGCGGCACAGACGACAGGCGAAAACGCCCGGCAGCAGCGCTGGTAAACAGTACTTCAGCGGTTTCCCAAACCGGATTGGCTTCGGCATCCAGCTTGGTGGCATAAAAAGAACTGTTCCCAAAACCAACTTCTTCACGAAAAGCGACGATAAGGCCATCTGGCTGCATATCCAGGGTGAAATTATTATAGGTGTTGCTGCCCAGCGTTTTAAAGATGATGCCGTCTTCGCCCCATACCGGATTTCCGGCCGCATCGAACCGCTGGCCGCCGGCGCCGAACTGCGTTTGGTTGGCATTGCTTTCCGCCCAAAAAGCGTAGATATCGTCGGTGAGCCCATCATATAGCACTACCGGATCTACGCGGGCCCGATCGGGGCGGGCAGAAACGGGCCGGCCGCCTTCACCGAAACGCAGCGTTCCGGCCGCATCTATATGTTGCACATAGGCCTCCAGCGGCTGGTTGATGTACCAACTTACGGCCATTCCGCCGCTGCCGTCGGGCGTAAACTTTGGAAAATTGCCCAACTGAAGCGTGCCCGTATCCATGAGCGGGAGCGGCGCGCCGTCGTTCCAGAGCGGCGTTCCGTCGGCATCATACTTTTGGGTAAAGAGCAGGCCGGGAACCGTTGGCGGACCCAGAAAGCGAAACAGTGCAATAAATTGCCCGCTTGCTCCCGGCGCATCGGAGGCGTGCAGATCGCTGAGAGATAACAGATTTTCGCCCGTTTCGGTTTGCTGCCAGATGATTTCTCCGTTAGCGTCCAGCTTTACGAGCCGCGTGCCGGTATCAGAGGTGAAGCCCGCAAGGCTGCTGCCATCCGAAAGCCCGGTAATGTTCGGGGCGGTTACAAATCCTGCACCTGTGCTAATATTTATGCCGGATTCAACCCAA
>JBMCPG010000177.1:0-4607 GCA_048626035.1 Cyclonatronaceae bacterium | reverse complement strand
CGCTACTGGGGGTGGGACCCCAAGGAAACCTGGGCCTTCCTCACCTGGATCGGCTATCTGGGCTATGTGCACTTCCGCCATCACAAGCCGAAGCAATATCATATCGCCATGTGGATGCTGGCCCTGGCCTTCGTCATTCTGATGATCGCCTGGTTCGGCGTCAATTATCTGCCTTCGGCGGCCAACAGCGTACACACCTACTCCCAAAGCTGAGGCAGATCCAACATCCGTAAACCCATTGCTTTTTGGGGGGATGGCATCCCGTACCCCATCACCCCAAAAGCTAAAAAAACTATTTGACCTATAAGGCAGAAGCTGAGCCTTATTTCATCATAAAACCAATATTATTAAATTTTTTTGAGGGATTTTTGTATGAAAACATCGCTATATCTTCGCGGCATGTTTATTTTTTTCCTGGTTTCTGCGGTGATGCTTCCGCTGCTCACACTGAATGCCCAGCAGGCCGGCGAACGTGAGGGGGAATTTTCGCTGGAGCTGGAAATCCGTCCGCGCTTTGAGCTGCGCAACGGCTTCAAGCGGCCGATAAACGAGTTTTCGAACGCGGCGGCCTTCACCGAGCAGCGCAGCCGGATGTATCTGAACTATACTTCTTCTGATCTGGATGTAAGCCTCAGCCTACAGGACGTGCGCGTGTGGGGCGATCATAACCAAATTTACAAGGAGGATCCCGCCCTCACCAATTTGTATGAAGCCTGGGGCCGCTACCGCATCCATCCGACCGTAGCGGTGAAAGCCGGCCGGCAGGCGCTGAATTACGATAATGCCCGTTTTTTGGGTAATCTGGACTGGGCGCAGCAGGGCCGGAGTCATGATGCGCTTTTGCTGGAGTACCGGCAGCCGGAAAGCCCATGGACCGCGCATCTGGGCTTTACGTTGAATCAAGCGGATATTTTTGGACCGGGGCAGCTTACCGGACGGGATTATCCGCTGGGCAACGCGAACAATAAATCCATGCAGTTTTTATGGCTGAACCGGAGTGCCGAAGGGTCCGGCCTCAGCATGTTATTCCATAATGATGTGCGTCAGGTGCCGGACGGCGGGCCATCGGAAATGCGGCAAACGGCGGGCCTCAACGGGTTTAAAGGCCTGGATGACATCACCCTGCGCGGCGAATTGTACTATCAGTTCGGCAAGGATATCGCTGGCCGCGACGTAAGCGCGTATCTGCTGAATGCCGAACTCAGCTACCAAGGCCGTTATACCCTGGGTGCCGACTGGCTGAGCGGTACCGAAGTGGATGAGACCGACAACAATTCCTTTACGCCGCTGTACGGCACCAATCACAAGTTTTACGGCTTTATGGACTATTTCTATGTCGGCAATCCGCACGCGCAGCCCGGAAACGGCACCAGCGTTGGCCTGATTAATGTGTATCAAAAATACAGCCGCAGCTTCAGCGATGACTGGAGTGTTGGCCTGCACGTGCACGAGTTCATCTCCCCGGCAGAGGTGTTTGATGCCGAGGGCAGCTCGATGTCATCCTATCTCGGCACCGAAGCTGATCTGGTGCTCACCTATCGTCCGCGCGCCGATGTAGCCTTCACCCTCGGCTACTCACAGATGTTCAAAACCGATACCATGGACCGCATCAAAGCCAGCGAAAACAGCGCCTCGTACAACAGCTGGGCCTGGGTGATGCTTCAGTTCCGCCCGACGCTGCTGTAGTTCATCATTTTAACAGATAAAAAAACGGGCTTTCCGGCCGGGTGAAAGCATCATCCGGCGCGAAAAGCCCGTTTTTGTTTTAATCTTTGATGCGGCCGGAACTCAGCCCATGTAGGGATATTTCCAATCCTTCGGTGGATTCATATTCTCTTTGATGGAGCGGGCCGAGAGCCAGCGCAGCAGGTTTTGCATGCTTCCGGCCTTATCGTTAGTGCCCGATGCCCGCGCGCCGCCAAAGGGCTGCTGATTCACGATGGCGCCGGTGGGTTTATCATTGATGTAAAAATTGCCCGCTGCATAGCGCAGCCGCTCGGCCATGTGCTCGATAGCGTAGCGATCTTTGGCAAAAATAGCGCCGGTGAGGGCGTACGGCGAAGTCGTATCGCAAAGCTCGAGCGCTTCATCAACTTCATCATCGGCATACACATAAATCGTAATAACCGGGCCGAAAATTTCTTCTTCCATCGTCTTGAATTTCGGGTTGCTGGTTACGATAACTGTCGGCTCCACAAAATAGCCAATCGAATCGTTGCAGCCGCCGCCGGCAATAATTTCGGCATCATTTGCCTGGCGTGCGAAGTCGATATAGCCCTTAATTTTATCGAAGGCTTTACGGTCGATAACCGCGCCCATAAAATTGGAAAAATCTTCTACATCACCCACGCGCACGCCTTCTACTTTGTTGAGCAGGCTGGGCTTTACGTCGGCCCAGAGAGATTCGGGCAGGTACATGCGGGATGCCGCCGAGCATTTCTGCCCCTGGAACTCGAAGGCTCCGCGCAGGGCGGCCACGGCTACTTCTTCGGCATCGGCCGTAGGGTGCGCAAAAATGAAATCTTTGCCGCCGGTCTCGCCCACAATGCGCGGATAGCTTTTGTACTTGGCTATATTGCCGCCAATAGTTTTCCACATGTGCTGAAAGGTTGCCGTAGAGCCGGTAAACTGAAGCCCGGCAAAATCGGGGCTTTCAAAAACCGGATCGCCCACATCGGGACCATCGCCAGGCAAAAAGTTGATGACGCCCGGAGGCATGCCGGCTTCCTCCAGAATTTTCATGAGCATATAATTGGAGTAGATGGCGCTCATGGCCGGTTTCCAGATCACAACATTGCCGCACAGCGCCATAGAAGTCGGTAAATTACCAGCAATGGCCGTAAAATTGAACGGCGTTACGGCCAGCATGAAGCCTTCCAGCCCGCGATATTCTACGCGGTTCCAGGTATCTTTGGGCGAAGACGGCTGGTCTCCCATAATTTGGGTGAGGTAATACGCATTAAAGCGGAAAAAATCGGCCAGCTCGCCAACGGCCTCAATTTCAGACTGATGCGGCGTTTTGGATTGCCCCAGCATGGTGGCGGCATTCATTTTATAGCGATACGGCCCGGTGATGAGATCGGCGGCTTTTAAAAGCACCGATGCGCGATGCTCCCACGGCATATCGGCCCATTTTTGCCGGGCTTCCAGCGCTGTTTTAATGGCCAGCGCTACTTCTTTTTCTCCGGCTTTATAGACCGTAGCCAGCTTATGCCCGTGGTTGTGCGGCATGCTTACGTCTTCGGTCCGGCTGGTACGGTATTCTTTGCCGCCGATTATGACGGGAATTTCAATTTCTTTAGAACGCAACTCGTTAAGCGCCGCCTTCAAATGCTCGCGACCGGGCGTACCTGGTGCGTATGATAAATAGGGCTCGTTATACGGCTTGGGAACCTCAAAATAAGCGGTTGACATAAAACTTCTCCTTTTTTTTAGAGTGATGGATGATGCGGCAAGAACGGCTTTCAGAGCATATAAAAACCGCTTTTTTGCATCCTATAATACGATTTGTGAGAGCCGGCATCAAGGGGTTGACCGACCGGCGGAAGCCTGCGTAGCTGGCGCTAAAATAACGTAAAACGACCAAAGGGCCGCAGCATGATCTCAGACGAAGATTTATTCCAGCTCGGCATGTATCTGCCAGGTGCCCGAGGCGGCCTCCCGATACACGCGCAGCACATTGGGCCGGCAGCAGGTCTGGCAATCTTCAACATATTCTTGATGGTTTCCCTGAGAGGGGTCTGCAAAGGTATGATTTTCGCTGCCGCAGAATCCGCATAGAAAGACGACCGGTTCTACAAAATCACCAGAATCCGGCACGCCGGACTCGTCTGCTCCTTCAAGCCCTCCGAAGGTTTCTTCTATTTCAGAATGTAGATCATCATCAAAAACATCATCTTGCATAACGGCAGCCATTTTAAAATTACGCGGCGGAAGCGCTTGAGGCCTATCCGCCAATCGCTTTGCTTATCCTGTTATATAACGCGTGCTGGAGTGCATTCGTTTTTGAAGCTTGCGTTTCTGGAAACGGCTCGATACCGATATGGGCAAATCCGTCGATATCGGCTTTTCGGAACCAGTCGTAGAGCTCGCGGGCCATGCGGGCATAATCCTGCTCAAAATGAATCTGCCTGCTGCCTTGTTTTGGCGCGGCTTCGGCCTTATGCAGCAAAAGTAGGCTGTGCCCGGGCAGTTCGGCGGCGGCATAGCTGCTACGCCCGGGAGGGAGGCCGGGAAGCCAGTTTACCCGGGCCTCAGGCGCATAATGGGAATATTTCATGCCGGGGCTTTTCGGGCTTTCGTGCGTTGCTCCGGCGGGTGTTGGCTGCTCGGATGCCATCACCGGGCGAAAACCGCAGCGTTCTTCGATATCGTCTGCGGAGATGTAGCCCGGCCGCAGAATACAGGGCGGCTGCACCGTCATATCAATAACGGTAGATTCAAGGCCGAGTTTGCATGCGCCCCCGTCGATAATGGGCAGCTGCTGGCTGAAGTCGGCCTGCACGTGCTCGATGCGCGTAGGGCTTGGGCGGCCGGATTTGTTGGCGCTCGGGGCTACCAGCGGGCCCGCTTCAGTGATGAGCGCGAGCGCGAGTTCATGGTCGGGC
>JBMCPG010000176.1:0-4608 GCA_048626035.1 Cyclonatronaceae bacterium | reverse complement strand
CTCCATGCTTCATTTTATATTCTGAAGAGAGCCGATGCCCAGGTTAAACCCGATCCGAAAGCGACCATGGCCAAGAGATCTCCCTCTTTCAGCCGACCGCTTTCAAAGGCTTCTGCGATAGCGATAGGTACAGAGGCGGCCGAGGTGTTTCCGTACTCATTTACGTTAACGAACACTTTCTCTTTTGGAAGCCGGGTTTGTTTAGCAGCATATTCTATGATGCGGGCATTAGCCTGATGTGGAATAAAAAGATCGATATCATCTTCTGTATAGCCGGTTTGTGCTAACACGTTTTGTAAAGCCTTTCCCATCACGGTGCTGGCAAATTTGAAAACTTCGCGGCCGTTCATCTTTAAATAGTGTAGCCCATCATCCAGGCGTTCATGGTTGATGGAATAGCGGGTGCCGCCGGAAATCTGGATGATGTGCTCGTACCCGCTGCCATCAGAGCCTAAATGGTGAGCCAGCAGTCCGGTTTCGGCTTCTGAACGCTGCAATACCACTGCGCCTGCCCCATCACCAAAAAGCACTCAGGTGTTTCTGTCGCTCCAGTCCACGTTTCGGCTGGTTACTTCCACACCTGCCACTATGATATTCCGATACTGCCCGGAGCGTATAAACTGATCGGCTGTAGCCAGGGCATAGACAAATCCGCTGCAGCCTACGACCATTGCAAAAGCACCGGCATTACGGGCACCCAGCTTATGTTGTACCTGCGAGGAAACGGGCGGCGTAAGATAATCGGGGCTGTTGGTAGCTACGATTATTAAATCGACTTCATCGGGGCTTATTCCCGCTTGGTCCATCGCTTTTTGAGATGCCTGCGTAGCGAGCTCAGAACAGTGCTCGTCGTCGGCTACAACATGTCGTCGCTCTATTCCGGTTCGCGCTCTGATCCATTCGTCGCTGGTATCCATGCGGGCGGCGAGGTCGTGATTAGTAATGACAGTTTCCGGAATGGCTTTTCCGTATCCTGCAAGTTTTCCCCTATAGCGGCGCGAATCGCCCGTTGTTTTTTGCATGGCCGTGTTTTTAGTGATTGTTTTAGCTTCAAAACGTCCTTATATCTTTTAACAGTCGAGGGTTTCAGCTATTTTAGTATATCAATTTTGCGGCCGGATATTTGTTTTGATAGCTTTTACCATCAGGGCAAGAAAAGAATTTTTTATAATAATAAGTTGCGGGGCCATCAGCAAGCTTTAATGCTTTTATATGCGTAGAAAAGCGCTCCCATATAGTTCTTTTGAAATCGAATAGTTTTATAGTTCAGATAAATGGTATGATGATATTTCGCCTTTTTGAAAGCGGCTTTCTATGGTTTTTGGGTATTGTTGTTTTCGTTCTGATGCCGGCAATGGCTACCGCTCAATATTCGTATGATGCACCGGGGCAGCGGCCTGCCATGAGGCGAAAGCCGGGCTTTCTGATCCGGGACAAGCCGCTTCGTTTATAAAGAGCGAGCCACCGAAGACTTTATGTCGTTTTCCGAGCAGCAAACCGGCCAGGATTTACATACATTTTTTGATGTCTGGCTATACGGAACCGGCTTTCCGGAGTTCAACCTGCGCAGCGAAGAAGGCGTGCAAACCCGCTCGATTAGTTTGATTAAATGATAAACAGAGCAAGCTGTGTACCAAAACCGGCCTTTTTTTATCCACATCGTTAAAGCAGGCTTAATACGCAATATTTAGGATTACCTAACAATTTGTTTAACTTATGAAATTCTATTCGGCTGCATATATGGACTGAGAAATGTGGCTATATATTCATTGATCAATTACTTATGAAATACACGATCTACACCTTTTTGCTCTCCTTTTTAATTATGATGAGCGGGCTTATTATGCCTTTTAACTCGGCTCAGGCCCAGCTTTCGGAAAATTTTGAAGAAGGCGACAAGACCTTTTACGCCCCGGCCACCATCACTCTGGAAAGCGGCGACTGGTTGTTTGATGATGCGCTCATCGGCACGCTGGACAGCGACGGCTCGAACGGCGCCCGCTCTGCGCGTATCCGTGATGGCTTTATACAGACGGAGTTTGATGTTCCGGATGGCTTTGGTGAAATCTCCTTTTATGCCTCCAATTTCAGTAGCGACAGCGGCGGGGCCGTACAGCTCAGTTATTCCGATGATGGCGGCAGCAGCTGGGAACCGATCGGCGAGCCCATCAACGTAACATCGGAATTTACCCAGTATTCGATAAATGCGAACGTGCCCGGAAACCTGCGCCTGCGCATCGAAAAAACGGCCGGAAACCGCGTGAATATTGATGACGTGCTCATCAGCGAGTACATAGAATCGACGGAGGAACCCGCGCTGAACCTGCGGGTGAACGATGCGAATTACGAGAGCGGCGACAGCTTTGATTTTGGTTCTACCACCGGCTCGGCCACGGCCAGTCTGCGTCTGGGAAATACGGGCCTAGAAGATCTGGTGATTTCCGAGGCTGAGATTGAGGGCGGGGCGTTCTCGACCGACAGCCCGCTGGAAATCACCCTGGAACATCTTGAAAATCAGACGTTTGAGCTGGTGTTTTCCGCTGAGGAAGCCGGGTTCTACGAAGGTGCTATCACGCTGCAAACCAACGATCCTGAAAACGAAACGTTTGTGCTGAATCTGAGCGGGGAAGTGCTGGACACCACGCAGCCGATTCCCATTGCCGAGGCGCGGGAGCTGCCGGCCGGCACGCTGGTAACCGTGGCCGGACATGTAACCGTAGCCGAGCAATTTGCCGGCCCGATGTATTTTCAGGATGATACCGGCGGCATCGCCTGGTATAATGATGATGCGATGCGGCAGGATTATTTAGTGGGCGCAGCCATCGGCGATTCGCTGGTTGTAACCGGCGAAATCGGGGATTTCAACAACCTGGTGCAAATCGTGAATGATACTGGTTATGAGGTATTTCCGGAAGCCAATCGCGACATCCAGCCGATAGATATTACGCTGGAAGAGCTCAACAGCGGGCTGTATGAAGGCTGGCTGGTGCGCGTCAGTAATCTGGAGTTTGCGGAATCGGGCACGTTTTCCGGCGGCACGAATTATGATGTAACCGACGGCACGGCCGAAGGGCAGCTCCGCGTGGATAACTTCA
Organism: Cyclonatronaceae bacterium; assembly: GCA_048626035.1. Taxonomy (GTDB): domain Bacteria; phylum Bacteroidota; class Rhodothermia; order Balneolales; family Cyclonatronaceae; genus Cyclonatronum. Next base: position 1,513 of record JBMCPG010000176.1, on the reverse strand, counting down.
CCAATATTGGCGGTTCAAATATTCCTAACAGCCCGGCTCAGGTAACCGGCGCGGCCGGACGCTTCCTTGATACCCAGCAGATTCTGCCCCGCTTTACCGATGATATTCAGGTCCTCAGCGGCGCGGTGATTGTCTCGGCTGCGCCTTACGAAACCGGCGCAACCGAAAGCTCCATCACCTTTGAATGGGAGACAGAGTTTGCCGGCCATTCGGAAGTGCGTTATGGCACTACCAGCTCGCTGGAGCTGGGTTCTGTTATAGATGAGGAACCTAAAACCGAGCACAGCATCACCCTGAGCGGCCTGGAAGCCGCCACGGCCTACAACGTGCAGATTCGCTCAGCGGTTGACACCGATACGACGGCGACATCCATTTTGATCAGCTCCACCGGCTCCCCGGCGGGCTCCACCGGCGAGATCATCACCTATTTTAATAAAGAGGTGGCCGATGAGCTGGCCATTGGCGAAGTGGCCAACCAGAACGTAAACTTCAGCGAGCAGCTGATTGAACGGATTGATGCAGCGGAAGAATCGGCCGTGTTCGGATTTTACAGCCTCAGCGGGGAGGTAGGAAATGCCGTGGCCGATGCCATTATCGCGGCCCATAACCGCGGCGTGGACGTTAGGGTGATTCAGTCCGGGCATTCCGGAAACACCAACGCGATTGTGGACCGCATGAGCAGCAATGGCGTGCGGGCCGTGCAAAGCCTGGGCGAGGCGCAGCATCATAACAAATATGCGGCCATCGACGCGCATCACAGCGATCCTTCGAAAGCCTGGGTGGTAACCAGCTCGTGGAACGCCACCGACAGCGGGACGTTTCAGCAGTTTCAGAATATGGTGAATATTCAGGATGTAGCCCTGGCGCGGGCCTATGAGCTGGAGTTTAATCAGACCTGGGGCGGCGACTCGGGCGACTTCAATCCCGGCGCGGCGCGCTTCAGCGAAGACAAGGAAATTGTGAATCCGTCGGCCTTCTGGATTGGCGAAGAGGAAACCTATGTGGAGCTGCATTTTAGTCCGCAGGCGAACACCGAAGCGCAAATAAACCGTGCGCTGAACACCGCTCAGGAAAGCATCGATTTAGGGCTGAACCTGATTACGCGCCGGGCGATTTCCAACACCATGCTGAGCCGTTTCAACGACGGCGTGGACGTGCGCGGGGCCATTGGCGTAACGGGCATTCAGGGTTCGGATTTTGAGTATCTGCAAAGCTGGGCCGATGTGCACGAATTCTCGCAGAGTCAGTTCGGGCTGCTGCATCATAAATACGCCATTGTTGATGGCGAGCAGCCGGGCGAAAATTCGAAGGTCATTACCGGATCGCACAACTGGTCGGGCAACGCCAACTTCGAAAACGACGAAAACACCCTGATCATCCACAGCCCGCGCGTGGCCAACGAGTTCTTCCAGGAATACGCCGCACGCTACTGGCAGGCCGGCGGAGAGGACAGTTTCGACGTGCCGGTTTCGGTTGAGGACGCGGATCAGGAGCTTCCGGCAACGGCCTGACT
>JBMCPG010000175.1:0-4611 GCA_048626035.1 Cyclonatronaceae bacterium | reverse complement strand
TTTGATCGACTTCAGGCATAGATTTTTATTTTAACTAAAAGTACAGGGTGATGGCATCGCCGCCGGAAACTCAGCGCCGGGGCAGCTTCAGGCGCTGGCCACGGGTGATGGTTTCATCGAGCGAAACCTGGTTTAAAATCGCAAAGGCTTCGGCGTCCATGCCTTGTGGAAAAACGGATTCATCGGGCAAAAAGCTGCTGAAGGAGCCGGTTCTGTCGGCCCGCACCACTTCGATGCGCGTAGGCTGCACATTCAGCGCGGCCGAATTGGTAAGTTCAGAAAACCCGTCGGCAATCAGCTCAAAATCATTTTTATAGGAATCGTAAGCCCCCTCCTCGCTGTAATTTAACACCCGGTAGATATTGCCGTCGTAGGCAACGGCCTGCACCAGCACCCGAAGGGTAGTTCCGTCGGCATCCGTAGCGGTAGCTTCACTGCGGTAGGCGTTGAGGCCGTTCACATTTTCGCTGCCGGAGCTGAGCACGTTAATGCCTTCCTGCCCGGTGAACTGCTCTACGGCTGCGCGCGGATTCGCCACATCGGTAGCCATCGAAAATACGGACACCCCGCCCTGCTCTTCATCGGTCATAATAACCTGGCTGGCCTCATTCTGAACCCGCCAGCCGGCCGGCACCGGATACTCAAACCGTAGCTCGGGATGATAAAACATATCGCCCTCCACATAGCCTTCGCGCGGATTCTTGCCCACAATTATGCCATCAATCATTTCCATGTAGCGCTGGGCATTGCGTTCGTTTTGCTCATAGCCCTGGTCTTTCCAGCGCTGGGAAAGCTCAATCATACGCTGCTCGCGATTCCCGGGGTCGGGATGGGAAGAGAGATGATTTGGAAGCCCGCCGCCGGCTTTTTCGGTCAGCCGCTGTAGCGTCTGAAAAAATGCCGAGCCTTCGGACGCGTCAAAGCCGGCCATGGCCGCATATTCCACGCCCAGCTCGTCCGATTCGCTTTCATTGCCGCGGCTGTAGCTCAGAAACAACAGCTGCGCGGCGGTTCCGCCCAGATTCATGATGCTTTGGGCCGAGACGCCAAACAACTCTTGCCCGGCCACCGCGCCGCCTACCAGCAACAGCTGGCCTGCCTGCTGCTGAAGCGCCCGCTTAGAGGCGTGCCGCGCGGCCACATGCCCGATTTCGTGGCCAATCACCACGGCAAGCTGGGCTTCATTATTCATGTGGGCCAGCAGCCCGCGCGTAAAATAAACGTAGCCGCCGGGCAGGGCAAAGGCGTTAACAATGTCGCTGTTCAGGATACGGAAGGTAAATTCGGTATCCTGAAACTTCTGCGGCTGCCCCTCGCGCCGCATGTGGCTGTATTGCAGCACATCCTGGGAAAGCTCCTGGATGTAATCATTCAGCTCGCCCTCTTCATATACGCCATACTGCGTGCTTATCTGCCCGTCGGCTTCCCGGCCGATTTCCAGCTCTTCTTCCCAGGAATAGGCATAGGCGCGGGTGTTTCCGGTAACCGGGTTTTGTTCAAGGCTCACGCAGCCGCTGCTCAAGAGCAGCACCGGCAGCAAAAGACCCAGGGCAGGCGCATAAAAATGAGACACGCGGGACACAAATAAAGCGTAGAATCGAAGCATAACTATAAAAATTCGGTGATGGAGCGAGGCCATGCATCAGCCCCGGTGAGCTACGCTTAATATATGATGAAGCGCCCACAAGATGAAATGCCCGGCCGGCAATTCCGCAGGTCTGCAAATAGAAAGCTTTTGCGCAGGCATCAGGATTTTAGCTACCTTCTTTTGCCTGTTTTGTTTACTATCATGATGATCAACGCTCTGTTTTATGGCTCCGCCCGATTTTTTCACCTCTTTTGAAGCATTGCCCAAAGCGGCGGCGGCCCGCTACGCCCGCCTGCATCACAAAAAATACCGGCAGCAACAGCAGCGCTACATCGCCGAAGGGCTGCGCACGGTAACCCAGCTCTGCCGGCGGTGGCGCTCGGGTCGGAAGCCCGCTGATGCGCCCGAGGCCCTCATCCTTTCGGCAAAAACGCTGGAAGAAGCCCGCACCCGGCCCGGTAGCGAAGCGGCTGAGCTGGTGCAGCAGGCGGCTGAAACCGCGGCGGGGGAACGGTCAGGCTTTACAGCACCGGCGACAAAATGATGCACAAGCTCAGCGATACGCGCCAGCCGCAGGGCGTGCTTGCGGTGATGTGCATGCCCGATAATACCGCATCAGAAAACCGGATTGATAAGCTGTTATCCGGGAATACGGCCCGTGAGCCACATTTTTTACTGGCGCTCGACGGCGTTTCTGATCCCGGCAACGTAGGCACGCTCTACCGCAGTGCGGCCTGGTTTTCTGCGGCCGGGCTGCTGCTGGGCCCCGATTGTGCAGAGCTATACAATCCTAAAGTGGTGCGCAGTACCGCCGGGGCGACCGGCAGTCTTGCGGTCGTGGAACAAGCGCTGCCCGCGCTGCTCAAAACGCTGGAGGCGGCCGGATACCATATTATGCTGCTGGATCTGAATGCATCGGCACGTTCGCTTTATGAAGTGTTTTCCGCCCCCGAAACAAGGCCTTCCAAGGTGGTGATGGTGATCGGAAACGAAGCCCACGGTATTTCAGAACCGCTGCGCCAGCGGTTTGAGGCCGTCTTTATCCCCGGCACAGATGCCGGAGTCGAAAGCCTGAATGCCGGCGTAAGCGGGAGTATTGCCATGAGTTTTTTCCATGCTGCACATCACAGCTAAGCCTGTTCAGGTGATGTCCTGCCGCGCTTTTCCCACAGCTTGCAGACCCGTAGTTTAGCAAAATCGTTGCCTCTTTTATTCTTCATTTTAACCATGCGGTGCTCTCGTTTTCGCCTTTTGCTGATGCCAGCCTTCCGTTTTATGCGCCTTTGCTGCGCGGTCGGAGGCTTATGGCTTTTGCTCGGCAGTGCAGCCTTTGCCCAGCAGGAGGATGCCAGCCGCTTCGGAAGCCTTGAGGGAGAAAGTTTTTTCAGCCGGCAGCTCGATTTGTTCAACTGGCGCTACGCGCTGCGCTATTCGCACGCAGGCCACGCCGACGGGCATGAGCTGGAGCTGTCGAACACCTTCAGTTCGCGCTTCTATTTGCTGAATAATGAAGTCCAGAACATACAGGACGAAAATACGGCTCTGCTGCGGGGGCGCTTCATGCCGGGCGGGCAGCGCCGGTATGGGCTTGCGCTGGAATCGCGCTCGTTGCGCATCACCAATACTAATCTGAAACAGGATTATGGCCTGGTGGGGCTGCATTACCGGTACGCCGGTGCCATTCCGGTGGCGGCAAGCGGGCTGGCCGGCTTTTTACAGGAAGAGCGCAGTCAGCAGCGGGATGCCGGCCTGATGCTCGGCCTCCGCGCCGAAACCGGAACCTACACTATCGGAGAACTATCGCTGCGCAGCCGGGCTTATGCCGATTATGCCGAGATTTCGCCGCGTGAGCTGCATACCTATCGTTTTAACACCCGCGGCCGTTACGCCACCGAAGAGGTGATGATGCAGGCCCGACTGCAGCTCGGGCGAAACATCCGCGAAAGTTATCAAGCCGACAGCTTTTTTAACCGCGGCCGAAGCGACTTCATAGAGTCAGTCAAAAGTGATACTACCGCGATTTCCGGCACGCTGCGTATTCCGCTGTCCGCTTCGGTAGATGGATTGCTGGAAGTCGGCGGGCTTCGCAACCTCCGGCGCATCACCAACGAGCGGCTGAATCTGATTCAGGAGCAGGATGCACCGCTGTTCGATTCCCGTATTTTGCGCCAGGAGCTGGATGTTCGTTTCGAGGCCGACCACGAGCGGGAGCGGAGCGATTTTAGCGGCGGCTTGCTTTATGCCGTGTCCATCCGTGACGGCCGCCTGGAAAATACGGGCGCCCTCACCGACGAAGATTTGCTTCAGCAGAGCCAGCAGCTGCTGAGCACAAATTTTGAGCAGCAGCGCATTTCATTATTTGGTGATGCGCGCCTGCGCCCGACCCCGGAACACCTCACCCGGCTAAGCGGCCGCCTCAGCATTTTTAATTATGATACGCCCGAAATTAACCGCGACGACCGCGATGAGCTTTCGTTTTCTGCTTCTTTGCAGAGCCGGCAGGAATTTAATGAAGCGCTCCGGGGGCAGCTATTACTGGCCGGCGAAGGGCGGCACACCGTATATTTGTTTTCGGAGCGAAGCATACAAAACAACTGGCGGCGCTCGCTGCGGCTTCAGCCGTCTATAGATTGGCAGCTTGCGCCCTGGCTGAGCAGCAGCTATACGTTTCTGGTGCGCGCCAATTATACGGTATATGATTTCGACGTTTCCGGCCAGCAAAACAACGATCAGGTTTCGCGTGAGTTCCGGGCCGGAACCGAGCTGGAGGCGCAGCTTTCAACTGACTGGAGCCTTCGCCTGTCGGCCTCGCGCTCAGAATTGCGGGTCGGGCGGCTGCTTTGGGAAAGCTTTCAGGAAATTCCCACCGACACGCTCATCACTTACGACACGCGGGCCGGAATTACGTTTGAGGCCGGTGCGCTGCGCACTACCGTAGGGCTGCGTTATTTTCTGAAGCTCGATTTTTTGCCCGCCGCCACCATCACTGCGCCGCAGCCCGGCCGTGGAAATGCTGAAAACGC
>JBMCPG010000174.1:0-4613 GCA_048626035.1 Cyclonatronaceae bacterium | reverse complement strand
AAATACTTTGTTTTCTTCGATATGCGTAACAGGCGTGCCGGTTTTGACGATTACGCCCATATCTTCGAGCATTTTTTTACCTTTTCCTGCAAGCTTATCAGGATAGCCATTCAGGATTTGGGGAGCCGCTTCAACGAGGTAAATCTCTGTTTCATCGCGTTCAAAATTATGATAATCCCGCATCATATTTCGTTTGGCAATCTCGGCGATAGCACCTGCCATTTCCACGCCGGTTGGCCCGCCGCCGATTACAACAAAACGCAGATATTTTTTACGTTTTTCGGGATCCAGAATTTGGTCTGCTTTTTCTAAAGATAGCAAAATACGTTCGCGGATTTTGAGCGCATCAGCTATGGATTTCAGCCCGGGGGCGTGTTTTTCCCAGTTGTCGTTTCCGAAATAATTATACTGAGCCCCGGCGGCCATCACCAGAGAATCGTAGTCGATGCGGCGGCCGTCGGAAAGGACTACGGCTTTGCCTTCTTCATCCACGCTGCTTACCTCGGCCAGCATCACATCCACGTTAGGATAATCGCCAACGATAGCGCGAATGGGCTCGGCAATATCGCCGGGAGAGAGCGCCGCCGTTGCCACCTGATAGAGCAGCGGCTGGAACAGGTGATGATTATTTTTATCTATCAGGGTGATGTCCACCTCGGCTTTGGCCAGCTTTTTGGCCGCGTTGATACCGCCAAATCCGCCGCCAATAATTACAATATGGCGTTTTCCGGTAGTGTGTTGATTTTTACGTTTGGTTTGATGTGGCGCAGTTGCTGTTTCCATAATTTACACTCGAACACCTATTGTTTTTAAAATTAAGTAGTTAACTCTTCAACAGGTATTACCGTAACATCGTTTAAACGACTTGTTCAGGCTAAAAGCGCTTTTGATGAAACCCTAGCTCTGTGGCAAAAAAGAGGCCGGATAGACTCAGCCAAACCAGCGGCGCGCCTGCATAAATTTGTGAAGCCCGTGGAAAATCAGCGTATCGTTAACTTTGCCGCTGCGCTCGGTATGCCGTGCCAGCCAGTGCGCATCGCCGCCGGTTATATATACGGCCGCCAAATGGTCGTAGCGCTGTATAATGCCATTTACGGCCGTAGCAAAAGCGCCGGCCAAGCCCCATCGCAGCGAATCTTCGGTAGATTTTCCCGGCCAGCGATGCGGGAGCTCCCGCACTACCTGCGGCAAATTCGGGGCATATTGCTGCAATGAGCGCTCCCAAAGCCGAATGCCGGGCATAATAACCCCGCCGCGATAAATGCCGGTATCATCCATGTAATCTATGGTGCAGGCCGTGCCGGCATCAACCACAATAACAGCTTTTTCGGCTAAAAAGCGTGCGCCCAGGCAGGCCATGTAGCGATCCATACCGAGCGATTCACGGCTTTCGTAGTCCAGGGTTTTGCGCGGCACATCATCTATGGTGATCCACTCGATGCGTTTGGCCCCGTCCGCGCCGGGAGCCAGCACTTCGTTCATGATGCTGGTAGCTTCCGGAACCACGGAAATGCCCACGGCCGATTCCCCCTTGCGTGCAATAAACTCGGCCGCACCCCGGGCGTTTCCGGTGTCGGTATTCAACATTTCCTGCCAATCGTTGCCGGTGTAAGATCTTATTTTAATGCGGCTGTTCCCAATATCGATGTAATACATATAATGATGATGAGGTATGTGAAAAAAGAATCCGGAGCCCGGCAGCTAATATCCGGCGGCTAAGCCGTTAAAAAAACAAGCAGCCCCAAGGGAGCCTGAACTACATGAATACATTACTAATTAATAATATAATCAGCTATTTATGGAATAATAATATGCAGATCATCTAAACGAAATGAACGCCCGATGGTGTTATAAAAGTGCAGTATATAACATACTTTATTTCATGCTAAATCATAATTTTAATGAGTAGTAATTCAGAAAACGCATTGGTAAGTACAGAATGGCTGCAGGCCCACATGGATGATCCTTCTATCCGGATAGTGGAATCTAACGAAGATCCGTTGCTGTATTTCGACAGCCACATAAAGGGTGCCGTACATATCGATTGGACCAACGATTTGAATGATCCGCTGCGCCGTGATTATCTTGACAAAGCAGAGTTTGAAAAGCTTTGCTCCGAAAAGGGCATCACAAACGATACGCGCATAGTGTTTTACGGCGATAAAAACAACTGGTGGGCCGCATACGCATTTTGGGTATTTTCCCTCTTTGGCCATAAAAAGCTCTCGCTGCTGGATGGCGGCCGGTTAAAATGGACACAAGAGGAACGCCCGATGGATGATGTGGTGCCCGAATATGAGGCAACGGACTACACGGCACAGCCCCGCGATGATCAGCACGACCGCGCCTTCCGCGATGATGTGCTTCAACATCTGGAAAAAAACGGCCAAATGGTGGATGTGCGCAGCCCGGAAGAATTTAGCGGCGAGCGGCTTCACATTCCCGGCTATCCGAATGAAGGCGCCTTGCGTGGCGGGCACATTCCGGGGGCTAATAATATTCCCTGGGCTACGGCCGCTAATCCTGAGGATGGCACGTTTAAAGATGCCGAAGAACTAAAAAAGATTTACGCCAACGATAACAAGCTGGACGAAAACGGCGAAATCATCACGTATTGCCGCATTGGCGAACGCAGCGCACATACTTGGTTTGTGTTAAAACATATTCTGGGTTACAAAAATGTGCGTAACTATGATGGAAGCTGGACCGAATGGGGCAACCTCGTTGGCGTGCCGGTAGAAAAATAAGGCTGATGCCTCAGGGTATATTTAAAGAAACCTTAATTTTGTGAAAAACGGCGAATGATGCAGTATGAAGGCATCATTCGCCGTTTCTGTGTTGTAAAAGCGTAGCAAAGCCGGTATTTTAACCAAGTCTGCTAATTTTCTCTGTACAAACTATTATTTCACGATGGCCTATCCCGAAAATATTCAGCGCGTTGCCGATTACTTTGCAAAAATAAGCGACGAGCAAAAGCGTATTCAAACGCTCATCAGCTACAGCAAACGGTTTAAGGAAGTTCCCGAAACTGTAGCCCGGCGGCCTTTCGATACCGAACACCGGGTACCGGAATGCGAATCGGATGTATATATCTGGACCGATGTGGACCACGAAAACAAGGTGCATTTCCATGCGGCGGTCGAAAACCCGCAGGGCCTTTCAGCGAAAGCTTTTGCCGCTATTTTGCAAAAAGCCCTCAAGGATGCTAAAATAGATGATGTTGAAAAGCTCGATGATGAGCTGGTGTACAAGGTATTCGGCAAGCAGCTCTCCATGGGCAAAAATATGGGCCTTATGGGCATGATTCGCATGATTAAAGCCCAAACCCGCGCGCAGGCCAAAAACGCCTGAGCGCGGCGGGCGGACTCCGGACGCCATCATACGTTTTTCTAAAATCTGATATTCGCGCCGATAACGGCATGAAAGCGTTCAACAGAGGTAGAAACACGTTCCTGGCGAAAGCTGCCGTCGTCGGTTTCATAATTATAATGATCGTAAACGATCTGCTCATCATCAAAAAAGGCGTATTGCAGGGCAATATCGAGGCTGAAATTCTGATTTACGCCCAGGCGCAGCCCGCCGCTTAAAAACTGCATGGCCTGGTCGTTGCTGCTGCTGGCCGAAGGCAAATAAGCGTAGCCCAGGCGCGGGATGGCAAGCTCAAACAAATCAAAAGAAAGCCCGGCGCGGAGATTATAGATATCCTCAAAATCTTCGCGTATGGCTTCGTTTTGGCGGAGTTCAAAATCCAGATCGCCCAGCTCGCGAAACTCCAGGCTTCCATAGCCCACGCGCTCAGCCGAAACCGACAGATTTACGGGCAGGCGCTGCGTGGCCGCTCCAAAAACCAGCCGGGAAGCCGTTTTGACTTCATACGAATTGTCGCCGTTGAAACCATCGGCGGCAAATTCGCCATTTTCATATTGTGTTTCAATATCTACCGAAAAGCTCTCGTCGATGGTATAGCGGGTGGGCAGAGCGTAGCTTGCGCCTACATTCAGGAAAGGCAGCACTTCATAAAGCAACCCAAGACGGGCCGAAAACCCGGAAATATCCGCGTCGATGGTTTCTTGCAAAATCACGCTTTCGGGAGCCGGAATAGTGAAGGCTTCCCCGTCGATTTCGGTTTCCAGCGGGCCGTAAAATCCTTCAGTATCGCGCTCCAGAAATTCGCGCTCATAAGAGTAGCTGCCGGTAGGCGCTCCAATGGTTGCGCCTACAAACATATTGGGCAGAAATTCGGTGCCAAGCGAAATGGTGAACTCCCCCAGCTGCCCCCGCTCAATCACGTTGGCGGTTTGGGCAATGCCGCCGAAGGGTTCTTCCGGAAACGGACGGAAAACAGGGAACTGGCCGAAATCATCTTCTTCGATTGCAAAGGCATTAAAGGCTGTCTCCCGGTAAAAATCATTATCAAAGAAAAAATCGGTGATGGAACTGCGCTCATTAAAGCCATTCAGGCGGTAGGCCCGGTTGAAGTCCATCTTTTGGTTGTATCCGCCGCCGAGCACCAGGCTTCCCTGAACGGTGGGCAGTTTATATACAAAGCCGGCGTTGGTGAAGCGCGTCTGCGTATCATCGAACGAATTGGTGGAGCCGAGGTAGCGGGCATC
>JBMCPG010000173.1:0-4620 GCA_048626035.1 Cyclonatronaceae bacterium | reverse complement strand
AAGGTTACAGGCAAGTGCGGGGCAGGCGAAGTGCTGCTCGTGCCCGCTTCTGAAGGTACCGGCGTTATTGCCGGCGGCCCTGTAAAAGCCGTACTCGAAAGCGCCGGCATTACTAACATCCTGAGCAAGTCGCTGGGCTCGTCCAACCCTCATAACATGGTGAAAGCAACCATCGAAGCGCTGCGGCAGCTCGTAGAACCCGCTGAAATTGCGCAGCGCAGAGGTATTTCGTTGCACCGCGTGTACGAGGGCTGATTTCCGGCTCTGTTTTCAGGCCAATACAGCTTTTATAGCCGCGCCGCTTTTATTGAACGCTGCGCCAGCGTAAACACAGACCTTCCCAAAGCACAAAGACTTTTTACACCATGAAATTACACACTCTTAAAGCACCGGAATGCAACCGCAAAACCCGCAAGCGCGTGGGCCGCGGTGAAGGTTCCGGGCTCGGGCAACAGTCCGGGCGGGGCCACAACGGTCAGAAATCCCGTAGTGGCTACTCCTACAAACGAGGCTTTGAAGGCGGGCAAATGCCGCTTCAACGCCGCATTCCTAAGTTTGGATTTAAAAATCCGTTCAGAGTAGAATACAAAGCCGTTAATCTGGATACGATTCAGGAACTTGTGAACAGCGGCAAACTCAGCGAGAATATCACCCTTGCCGATTTGCGCAACGCAGGCCTGGTCTCACCCAAAAGCCTTATCAAAATATTGGGCAGAGGCGAACTGACTTCTACTATCACTATTGAAGCCAACGCCTTTAGCAAGACCGCTGTCGATACCATCGAAAAAGCTGGCGGTTCAACTAAAATTGTTTAATACACATAACGGCCTCGTTATCTGATGAGTTTGATTGAAAACTTTCAAAACATCTTCAAAATTGAAGAGTTGAAAAACCGAATTTTCTATACAATCGGCATTTTGCTGATTTTTAGAATCGGTACGTTCATTACCATGCCCGGCGTCGATGCCGCAGCACTTGCCGAAGCCGGTGGCGGGCCTGCTACCGATTTTCTCGGCCTTATCAACCTTTTTGTAGGTGGGGCGTTCGCACGTGCCGGAGTGTTTGCTCTTGGCATTATGCCCTACATTACGGCCGCAATTATTATTCAGTTAATGGGAGCCGTTGTGCCCTATTTTCAGAAATTGCAGCGGGAAGGAGAAGAAGGGCGCCGGAAAATTAATCAGCTTACCCGCTACGGTACGGTACTTATTACGCTGGTGCAGTCTATCGGTTTTGGGATTAATCTGCTGGCTACCCAGCCAGATGCGATTGTCGTGGGCAGTACAGCCTTTATCATAAACTGTATGATTGTGCTCACGGCCGGAACCGTATTCGTGATGTGGCTGGGCGAGCGCATCACCGAACGAGGCATTGGCAACGGTATTTCTTTGCTTATTATGATTGGCATTATCGCAGCTCTGCCAACGAATTTCGCAAATGAAGTGCGCACCCAGGCAAACCTTATTATTGTGGTTGTAGAGGTGATTTTGCTGGTACTGGTTACCGGCTCGGTTGTATTGCTTACCCAGGGCCAGCGCCGCATTCCCGTGCAATATGCCCGGCGGGTAGTTGGCCGGAAGGTTTATGGGGGCAGCACCCAGTATTTGCCGCTTCGTGTGAATGCTGCCGGCGTGATGCCTATCATCTTCGCCCAGTCTATCATGTTCATTCCAAGCACGTTTGGCATGTTCTTCCCGAACAACGAAACCGTGCAGATGCTCACGCGCTGGTCGGGCGATTTCACCGGGCTTACCTATTCCATCGTATTTTTCACCATTTGTGTATTCTTCACGTTCTTTTATACCGCCATCGTGATTAATCCTAAAGAAATGGCTGATACGATGAAGCGGCAGGGCGGGTTTATTCCCGGCGTGCGGCCAGGCAAGCAAACGGTCGAATTCATAGATAACATCCTCACTAAAATCACGTTTCCCGGAGCCTTGTTTTTATCTACGGTAGCGATTCTGCCAGCCGTAGCCGCCAACCTGGGAGTAAGTCCGGGCTTCGCCATGTTCTATGGCGGCACAAGCCTGCTCATTATCGTAGGCGTGGGTCTGGATACCCTCCAACAGGTAGAAAGCTATCTGGTGATGCGCAGCTACGATGGGTTCATGAAAACGGGCAGAATTAAAGGCCGACGCAGGATGTAATTGATATGGTTTACCTCAAGAGCGAAAAAGAAATAGAGCTGATGCGCGAAAGCGCACAGCTCGTTTCCCGCACTCATGCAGAAGTTGCCCGGCACATAAAGCCGGGCGTTGAAACGGGGAAGTTAGATCAGATTGCCGAAGATTATATTAAGGCAAATGATGCCCGGCCGGCATTTAAAGGCTACGGCCCCCGTGGAAACAGCTTCCCCGCAACGCTCTGTATGTCGGTAAACGAGCAGGTGGTTCATGGCTTTCCCGGTAGTTACAAGCTGCGGGAAGGGGATATTGTATCTATCGACTGCGGGGCCGAGAAAAATGGCTATTTCGGAGACTCGGCCTACACCTACATTGTAGGAGAATGCGATGAGGATACCTTCGATCTGCTCAAAACAACCATGCAATCCTTGTATCTGGGCATTGAACAAGCCGTACATGGGAATAAGATTGGCGATATTTCTAACGCCGTGCAGTCCCACTGCGAGGCGAAAGGATATGGCGTAGTCCGTGATCTTGTGGGCCATGGCCTGGGCCGGCGGCTTCATGAAGACCCCTCGGTTCCCAATTTTGGTAAACCCGGCCGCGGCAAACGGCTGCGCTCCGGCATGGCTCTTGCCATCGAACCTATGATAAATATGGGAACGTGGAAAGTAAAAACCCTCAAAGATGGCTGGACGATAGTAACGGCAGACAACAGCATTTCGGCCCATTACGAGCACGATATCATCGTGCGGGAAGGGCATGCTGAAATTCTGTCTACTTTTGAGTATATTGAGGAGATAACCAAAATTCAAATAGACCCTTTTCCTGAATATGGCTAAACAAGAGCCTATAAAACAAGAAGGAACCATTGTGGAGGCCCTTCCCAATGCTCAGTTTAAAGTTGAGCTGGACAACGGGCATGAGATATTAGCACACGTTTCCGGAAAAATGCGGATGTTTTACATCAAAATTCTGCCCGGCGATAAAGTAACGGTCGAGATGTCGCCCTACGATTTGAGCAAAGGGCGCATCACTTATCGATATAAATAGAATACATCATACATATACACATTTTATGAAAACGAAATCTTCCGTTCGTAAAAGAGCTTCCAGCGACAAGATTGTGCGCCGGAAGGGTAAAATTTATATCATCAATAAACAAAATCCGCGCCATAAGCAGCGCCAGGGTTAATTTGAAACTATAATTTATATATGGCAAGATTAGAAGGTGTAGATTTACCAAAACAAAAGCGAGGCGAAATTGGCCTGACCTATATTTATGGTATCGGCCGCACCCGCTCGCGCCAGATTTTAGAAGATCTGGGCATTTCTCCGAACACGAAAGTAGGCGACTGGACGGACGAGCAGGTTATTGAAATTCGCAAATACTTAGACGAGAATTACAAACTCGAAGGTGCTTTGCGTTCCGAAACCAACGCCAACATCCGCCGTTTGATGGATATTGGTTGCTATCGGGGAATGCGGCATCGTAAAGGACTTCCGAGCCGGGGACAGCGCACCAAAACAAATGCGCGCACCCGCAAAGGCAGACGCCGTGCTGTTGCTGGCAAGAAAGCGGCGCCCCGCAAATAATTCACCATTCAGGATTTTTTTGATACAAAATTAATATGGCAAAAAGACAAGCAAAAACCGCGGCTGCTAAGAAAAAGCGCAAGCAAGTTGCCGACCCCAACGGGCTGGTATTTGTGAAAGCGACGTTCAATAACGTAATTGTTACCTTCACGGATGCAGCCGGTAATACCCTTTCCTGGTCGTCGGCCGGAAACCAGGGGTTTAAGGGCTCGCGTAAGAACACTCCCTATGCTGCTCAGCTTAGCGCCGAAGCAGCTGGAAAAACGGCCTACGACATGGGCCTGCGTAAAGTAAATGTGTTTGTGAAAGGGCCGGGCGCCGGGCGGGAAGCCGCCGTGAGAGCGCTGGGATCTTTAGGGTTCGAAGTAGAATCCATCAAAGATACCACGCCTATTCCACACAACGGCTGCAATCGAAGACATGACTCCGCTGCCACACAACGGCTGCAGACCACCAAAGAGACGAAGAGTTTAATTCTAATACCATCGAATAATGGCAAGATACAGAGGACCAAAACAAAAAAAGGCGCGTCGATTCAAAGAACCTATCTTTGGGCCAAGTAAGGCTTTAGAGCGCAAACCATACGGACCGGGACAGCATGGCCGTTCCAAATTTCAGAAAAAATCTGAATATGCCGTGCAGCTCGAACAAAAACAAAAGGCAAAATATACTTATGGAATGCTTGAAAAGCAGTTCCGTAATTTATTTGAAAAAGCCAATGCCCGCGAAGGGGTAACTGGCGATAACCTGATGCAGTATCTGGAGGCCCGGCTCGATAATACTGTTTATCGCCTTGGTTTTGCCCGCACCCGCCGGCAGGCCAG
The DNA here is from genome assembly GCA_048626035.1 of Cyclonatronaceae bacterium. Taxonomy (GTDB): domain Bacteria; phylum Bacteroidota; class Rhodothermia; order Balneolales; family Cyclonatronaceae; genus Cyclonatronum. The sequence continues at coordinate 74 of JBMCPG010000173.1, read as the reverse complement.
GCAGCTGGTAACCCATAAGCATATTGTAGTGAATGGAATTATCGTAAATATTCCGTCTTATGCGCTGCGTCCCG
>JBMCPG010000172.1:0-4627 GCA_048626035.1 Cyclonatronaceae bacterium | reverse complement strand
GGGGTACTTCCAGGTAATGGCAGAGCCGGTTTCAACCTGTGTCCAGGAAATTTTGGCGTTAACGCCTTTGCAGATACCGCGCTTGGTTACAAAGTTGAAGATTCCGCCCACGCCGTTTTCATCACCGGGATACCAGTTTTGTACCGTGGAGTAGCGAATTTCGGCATCTTTCTCGGCCACCAGCTCCACCACAGCCGCGTGCAGCTGATTGGTATCGAACATCGGGGCCGTACAGCCTTCCAGATAGCTTACATCCGCGCCTTCCTCGGCAATAATGAGGGTACGCTCGAACTGCCCGGAATTCTGATTATTGATGCGGAAATACGTCGAAAGCTCCATCGGGCATTTTACGCCTTTCGGCACATAGCAAAACGAGCCATCGGAAAACACGGCAGAGTTCAGAGCGGCAAAGAAATTATCGTTGGTCGGAATAACGCTGGCCATATATTTTTTTACCAGCTCCGGATAATCCTTAATGGCCTCGCTGATAGAGCAGAAAATAACACCTGCTTCAGCCAGCTTTTTCCTGAAGGTAGTGGCGACCGAAACGCTGTCAAATACCGCATCTACAGCTACATTAGCCAGCATCTTTTGCTCTGAAAGCGGAATACCAAGCTTTTCATAGGTTTTACGGATTTCGGGATCGACTTCATCCATACTGTTGAGCTTGGGCTTCTCCTTGGGCACCGAATAATACGTGATTTCATCATAATTCGGCTTTTTGTACTTCACGTTGGCCCATTCCGGCTCTTCCATGGTAAGCCAGTGATGAAACGCCTTAAGGCGAAATTCGAGCATCCATTCCGGCTCATTTTTCCGGCGGGAAATCTCACGAATGATGTCCTCATTCAGGCCTTTGGGGAATTCATCATACTGAACATCAGTCGTGAAGCCATATTTATACTTTTTGGAAGCAGCGGTTTCAACTGCTTGTGCTTCAGTGTAATTAGACATAAAGAATACTTCTTTGAGGTAGTAGTTTACTTTTAATAAGATCTGTAATCACTCAACAAGCCATACAGATAGCGCGTTCGCTCCCGGACAACTATATAAATAAAATAGTTTCATATAGTTGCGCTATCCATGCTTGTTTGCCATACTGTTTTATAACGCATAATATACAAAAAAATGCTTATTATCTCTAAACGGTCTAAATAAGAATTGTTTTCCCCTCCCAGGAGATAAAAAGAAGCCTTTTTCAGCTTTATGGCTGCAAAAAAGGCTTCGGGCACATCACCGGGCTCTGGCGTAGCCGGCTATCCCATCACGCGCATCAGCCCGTAGAGACCTATATAAGCGGCAACAGCCATCAGCAGAGGCACGAAAAACATTAATGCTTTGGCACTGTTTTTCACTTTATACGGCAGCACGATTGCTCCGCCTAAAAACAGCCATATCAACAACTTGATATATACATAAAGATTAAACTGAGAGGGCCGCACGCCCAGCATTACGAGGGTGAGCAGGCCGAATATGAGAATAACCAGCAGGCCGGTGCCATGCATAATAGCCATGGGCTTGGCCCAGGCGTTGGTTTGCTTGGTGCCGCCGTTAACCACGTGCAGGAAGGTACCGCCGAGTGCCAGCAGCACGAAAAAAATGCCAATCAGGTGGAGAAGAACATAAGTATTGTACATAGCAGGAAAGAATAAAGGATTTTAGAAAAGCAGTAATTGAATGTTGATATCGTATTATCTACAGCTAAATACAGAAATAGCCAGCTCGTTCTCGGGCGAACGAACCGGCTATTCTATAGTTTTCGGGGCTTTTGGTTTTATACCGGCAGCACAAGGCCGGCAAAAAAATTAGTGCTTAGCTGGCGGCGTGCCTAAGTGTACGCCTTCCCCGTAGGCTTCGGCTACGGCTTCCATTACCGCCTCAGACAGCGTCGGGTGCGGATGGATAGCCGAAATGACTTCCGGTCCGGTGGTTTCCAGATCGCGGGCGAGCACCGGCGAGGCAATCATTTCGGTTACGTTATCGCCAAGCATGTGGCAGCCCAGCCACTCGCCATATTTGGCATCAAAGACGACTTTTACGAAGCCTTCGGTGTGGCCGGCCGCCGTAGCTTTGCCGTTGGCCTGAAATGGGAATTTACCCACCTTAACTTCGTATCCGGCTTCTTTGGCGGCTTTCTCAGTCAGGCCAACCGAGGCAATTTCGGGATGGCAATACGTACAGCCGGGAATATTGGCATGGTTGGCCGGGAGAGCGTCGAGGCCGGCAATGCGTTCGACGCATTCGATAGCCTCGTGCGAAGCTTTGTGGGCCAGCCACGGAGCGCCAATCACATCACCGATAGCATAAATACCTTCGGCATCGGTTTCGTAGGTATTGGGTTTCACGAGGATATCGCCTTTTTTGGTTTTTACGCCGGCTTCTTCCAGGCCAATACCTTCCACATTTCCGACAACGCCGACGGCAGAAAGCACCATATCGGCCTCAACAGTTTCTTCGCCGTTTGGCGTCTTGATGCTCACCTTCACGCCATCCCCGGTTTTTTCAACAGCCTCTACCGAGCTCTTGGTCATGATATTCATGCCTTTCTTCTTATAAATTTTGGCCAGCTCTTTGCCAATATCTTCATCTTCAGCGGGCACAATATGATCCTGCAATTCTACCAGGGTTACCTGCGTGCCGATGGTGTGGTAGAAATAGGCAAACTCCACGCCTATTGCTCCGGCGCCTACAATAACCAGGCGCTTCGGCTGCTCTTCGAGCTTCATGGCGCGTTCGGAGTTGATCACGGTTTCGTTATCGAACTTCAGGTTGGGCAGCTCGCGGGAGCGCGCGCCGGTTGCAATAATAATATGCTTGCCGGTAACACGATCGGTTTCCTGCTCGTTGTCGTCAAGAATTTGCACTTCTTTATTGCCGGCCAGCTTTCCCTTGCCGCGCAGCACATCAATTTTGTTGGCTTTCATCAAAAACTGAACGCCTTTGCTCATCTTGTTGGCTACGCCCCGGCTGCGCTTAATAACCTTAGGGAAATTTACTTTTGCTTGTTCCACTTCCAGGCCGTAGCTGCCGGCGTGGTTAATGGTTTCAAACGTCTCTGCCGATTTCAGCAGTGCTTTGGTGGGAATACAGCCAATATTCAGGCACACACCGCCTAAATGCCGCTTTTCGACCACGGCGGTTTTAAACCCAAGTTGTGAAGCCCGGATGGCGGCCACATACCCGCCGGGGCCGGTTCCAATCACAACAACATCATATTCTTTTGCCATAATAGTTTATTTCGATTTAATTTAAATTAAATAAGTAAGAGCTTTATAATCGGGAATTACGCTGTAGGAGCATCATCTTGTAAGAAAGCTTTTGGATATGGTATAACGAAAGCGTTTTGCCGGTATTTGATCGCTTGTGCCGGAAAGCTAAGGCCTGCCTCGCCCCCCAAAACCGGCCTCGTTTATGATCGCTGCGTAACAGATTGAACAGCTTTCTAAAATAGTAATTTTATGCCTTAAACTTAAATAACAGAATTTGGGGGAATCTCTCTTCCGGGACTTTTTTTGTTTTCTGGCATCATGTACCTTGCACAAACCCGATGGCTGCGTTTTAGTGTATCGAAAAGCGGTTTTTAGTCGTTCTGCCAGCTTTTTGTATGGCCTTCTTTCTTGTCCCGCAATTCCTTTCCGCCTATGCCTGTTTCCGTTCTTATTGTAGATGATGAACCCAATATTGTGATATCGCTGGAGTTTTTGCTCGCGCGGAACGGGTTTTCGCCCTACGTAGCGCGCTCCGGCGAGCAGGCGCTCGACGTGCTGGAAGAGTTCGTGCCCGATGTGGTACTGCTCGATGTGATGTTACCCAACCGCTCCGGCTTCGATATTTTGCGCCATATCCGCGCTTGTGAGCGGCTGCGTGCTATCAAAGTGATTATGCTTAGCGCCCGGGGGCGGGAGCAGGATATCTCCAAAGGCCTGGATTTAGGCGCCGATTTCTACATGACCAAGCCGTTTTCTACCCGCGAACTCATCAAAAAAATTAAGGAGCTGCAGCCGTGAATCGTCCCGAAACGCGTTTTTTTGCCGCGATGATGGCCGCCGGGGCGGGGCTGCTGTTGGTGCTTTTGCTTGTTTTTTTCGCCACCGCCTTCTATGCCGGGCTTTTTGTGCCGGCCGAAGGGCAGGAAACCAGCTTGATATGGGCGTTTTTGCTGCTTTTCGGCCTGCTCACGGCGGCGCTTTATGCCGGGCTGCGCCTGTTTTTTGAACGCTTTATTGTGCCCGTAAATCGTCTGGCCGATGCTATAGAAGCCTACGACGAACCCGACTGGCAGCAGGCCTCCGGCTTTCGGCAGCCGCAGCATCATCGGTTTGTCCGCACGCTGGCTGAAGGCATCGAGCGCATGAAAACGGCCTACGACACCCTTAAGGCAGATACAGCCGGCCATATCAAGGCCGCCAATGAAAAAGCAGAACGGGAGAAGCAAACGCTGGCCACGCTGGTTTCCCAGCTGCAATCGGGCATTATTTTATGCGCAGCCGACGGGCGCATAACGCTTTATAATTCGCAGGTGAGCGCCTTAATGCAGACCGATCAGTCCCGCGCTCGTCTCGGCCTCGGAAAGCGCCTCGACGGCCTTTTTGATGCCGGCCTTATCCATTACCTGATTGAAGAATGC